>CACJUL010000018.1 GCA_902596585.1 uncultured Prochlorococcus sp. | reverse complement strand
TATAGAAATAATAGATTCTACTTAAATTTGATTATCTTATTAAATTTTAATCTTTTTCTAAATTAATTTTTTTCTAAATTATTGAAACTATTCGCTAAATATTTACGATTAAAAAAAATGAAGTACTTATTTGTTATTTTTTACCTTTTTTTTCTAATTTATCCAGCTGAAGCCGTTACCACAAAAATGTTTAAGGTATTGGATACTTGTGCAAGATATCGACTCGGTGAGATTAATGCTAATAAGGCTTTAGAAAAACTAAAATTAAAATTAACGAATTCTTCCACTAGTCAGCCAAAGGACCTAGTAAAAAAATATTGCTCAGTATTTACTCCAAATGAAAAAATTGAATTTTAATCTTAGCAATAAATATTTATTTATTCTTTTTTGAATAATCTTTAGCTTTGTTTCGTATTTCTTTAACTTTTTTAAAATTAGTTATTTTTAAGTTAAAAATAACTCCCAAAAAAAGAACAAAAAATAAAAAAATATAAATAATTAATTCCATATTATTGAATTAATAAATTCACCCTAGTTTATTTCAATAAATTTTTAGTATCTTTTAAAACAAAAAAATTGACTTTAAGATCAGTTATTTACTTTAAGGCCACAAAAAAAACATATTAACCTTTAATATGGAATTTTATAAGAATTATTTTGAAGATTGGAGATAAAATTCCAGAATTTTCTTTACTGGATCAAAATGGAGTTAAAAGATCAAATAAAGGATTAAAAAATCCCCTTGTTTTGTTCTTTTATCCAAAAGATGATACGCCGGGTTGCACTATAGAAGTTTGCGGATTTAGAGATAAATATGACTTGTTTAAAGTATTAGGTGCACAAGTTTGGGGAGTAAGTAATGGAAGTACCTCAAGTCATTTAGCATTTGCCAATAAAAATAAATTACAATATCCATTACTTTGTGATACGAATGATGCTCTTAGGAAAACTTTTAAAGTTCCTAAAGTATTAGGTTTTATGGATGGTAGGGTAACTTACGTTATCGATCGCAAAGGGACAATTAGGCATATTTTTAGAGATTTATTGAATGGTCCTGAACACATTAAAGAGGCTATTAGAGTACTTAAGGAAATTCAAAATCAATAAATTATTATTCAAAGAATTTTAGACTAATAACTTTTGTTTTATTATGGTTTCAGCTTTTTTAAAATATTATGAAGAAAATGGGAATGCAGGCTGTTGATCTTGCTATTGAAAATGGAGTGGATCTTGACGGTACTCCAATCCCTCAAAAAATGCTAGATCTATACAATAGAATTATGGATGAAGAGAATAAAAGACAAAGGAGTGGTGTTAAGAAATCAATGAGAAATAGATGCGTCAAAACGGGTTCTAAGCATTTTGATAAAGAAACATTGAATCAATTATTGATAGAATCGGGATGGGAAGGTCTTAAAGAAAAGGAAATTTTATTTTTTTATAACTAAATAAAAAATATTTTTTAATTATCTTAAAAATCATTTATGGTAATTATTATTTAAATTAAGAAACTGAGAAATAATTAAATATTTTTTTAGATCTAATTTGTTGAATTATTTAAACCATCCTTTTTTTTCAGAGGGAATTATTTTCTCTTTTTCAGCTTTTGTTTTATTACTTGCTTTTTTGAAAGCCAAGTTGGCTTCTATAACTGTAACTATTGATATAAAAAAAAGACCAGAAATTCCAATTATTTGTTCACTTTGAGAGGGTTCTGAATCTCCTTGTAAAAAAAATCCTAAAGCGAACCATGTAGTACTAGCAGTAATGGTAAAAAAATAAGGTTTCCATCTTCTTTGATATAAGTAACCCGATCCTAAACCAGGAAGAAAATTTAAAAAAGATGCTACCCATCCTTTTGAATATGAGAGTATTTCGTCTCTTGAGGGATAAGACATCTATATTAGGTATTTATTAAATGTGAATTTATATAAGCAAAAGATATTGCTGCACAAATTACCCAACTAAAAGGTAGGAACATTCTTATTTTTTCTTTGTTATCATCCATTTTTTCATTATGGAAAATATTTTTAAAATCTGTGGATTTAATGGATACCTTAAGATTAAAAGAATTAAAAAGACGGTTAAAAACCGTCTTTCAAAAAAGTAATTTCTCTAAAAATAAATTATTTATTTTTTGAGCCTGAGAGTACTTTCAGTTCTCTCTTTACTTCTTTTTCCCTCTCTTCTAGATGTTTTAGTTGAGCTTTAAAAGCATCTTCAAGACTTACTTTTTGTCTTGAAATTTCATCAAGCTCTTCTTGATGTTGGTTTTTCTTTAACTCCCTCATTTCACTATCGGAAATAACATATACTGAGCGATATGAAGGTGTTTCAAAAAGAAGATCAAACATTGAATACATAAGTGACCTTTGAATTAGTACAAATTCAATATCTGATAATCCTTTGAAATATGAAAGGATAAATACCGAAGATATTGATACGGCAAATACACCGAATTTCGGTTTACCTAACATAACCGCCCAGTATTTACCGGTCAAATTTCAAGGTATGTTTTAAAGTATTAGGTAGGTGATTCTAAAAATTTACATCAAAAAGCATTAAAAATGGATTTAAAAATTACTAAAACATTAGTAATCCCATCCAAGGAAATTAAGTGGAGATTTTCCAGATCCTCCGGTCCTGGAGGGCAAAACGTAAATAAAATTGAAAGTAGAGTAGAGATTATTTTTAATTTAGAAGATTCAAAAGTATTAAATGATTATCAGAAAGAAATTCTTAAGAGAAACTTGAAAAACAAATTAGTTAATAATAGCCTACGTTTAGTGGTTCAAGAACACAGGAATCAATTATTAAATAGGCAGCTAGCTTTAATAAAATTTAGTTCAATCATAAAAAATGCTTTAAATAAATCATTTAAATTAAGAATATCTACACAACCTACTAAAGCATCAAAAAAGAAAAGAGTTGCGGTTAAGAAAAAACGTGGCGAATTGAAAAAAAATAGACAAAAAGAAAAAACATTTCAAATATGAAAAAAAAAACTAAATAAATATTTTCTTGTCAGATTGCGATCAAAGTATGTGATAAATTCAATTTTATTTTGGTTTATTTAATTCAAATAATGATTTCTGGTTAATTGATTCAAATTTTGTAAGGGTGATGCGTTTCTGAAAAGTTAAAAGATCATTCTCATAAATCTATTGATTATATATTTATTGAGGAAGTGATCATAATGGGAATTCATGGAGACAATCCTCTATTAATGAAAACTAGAAAAAAATTTTCATTGAAGAAGCGAGGCTATTATGGCAAAAATTATTAAATGAAGGTTGGCAAAAAACACACCCAAGATGGTAAAAGTTTTTCATAATAAAACTTTTATTTAAAACTTTGATTTTTCTTGAAAAAGCTTAAAAAATACAAAAAACAAAAAAAAGCCATTAAAGATATTCCAAATATTCCACCAAGAGGATTAGTATTTATTGCCCCTGGACCAACCAACCATTTAGGTGTATTTTTTGATATTTCAAATAACCCGTTATTTGTAATAAACCATAATCCTACAAGTCCTCCATGTAATCCAACACACCCCCACAAAGATTTTTTATCTTTTAATCTGATTAGTGATAATAAAATCCCTAGCAAAAATAATCCAATAAGTATGCTTAGCATTTGTAAAAATGGCAAATCAAATCCAATATGGACAATGCTAAAAATTAATGCTTGTCCAAGTATTGCTTTTTTTATTCCAAATTGGTTTTTCAATTCCTCTAGAAGCCAGCCTCTAAAAATAAGCTCTTCAACGAATCCAACAACTAAAATGAGAAATATTGAATTTATTAATGTATCTAGAGATATCGTTCCTATCCAATAACCCCATTTTGTTCCAATTATTGTAATTAGAATTAAAGATATCAAGATTATTGAAAATAAGAAACCTCTAAGAAAAAAGATAATTAAATTTATTTTTTTATCAATTTTATTTATTCCAAGTAATGTCCAAGTATTGTTAACTCCCCAGCGTAATTTGAACCATTTTGGTAAAGAAAAAACATATATCAAAAAAGTAAATATTGTTCCTATTAAAGAAAGATTCTCTTTATCAAAACCTAATAATAAAAGAGGAGCTGCTAAGATCCATCCACAAATATACAAAAAAGGTATAAATATAATTGTTGATAATAATTTTGGATTTAGAAAAAATAAACTTAAATATATATTTTTTATCTTTTCATACATTAGATTCATATCAATATTTAAATAATTTTTATTAGTTTAGATAATTTCAAAAATGAAAATTTTAAACTTTATTATAATTCCATAAAATGGCATATTATTTAATAAATTACAGTTTCTTTAGGCAGAATTATACGTTTTTCTTTAATTGAGAAATTAGGAGGAACTAAAAATTCTTTTTTTGAATTTGATAAAAAAGATGCCCACCAAGAGAAAGTACTATTGCTTAAAATTGCTAATTTTGATGATCTAATTAGATTAAAATCATTTTTAATAGAATCTGATTTTAAAATTGATATTTGCAAATCTTTAAAATAATTTTTGAGTTCTTTTATTAACTCTTTCCCATAAATTTGATCCTCACAAATAACCATAAATCTTCTTGAACCTTTTGAAATAAAATATTCTATTGATTTTTTGTAATAAGCAATTTTGCATATATTTAAATTATTTATTGAAAGAAAGTCTCCGCCTCTAATATGAATAACTACATTTTGATTACAAATTTTTAGCCGTTCTTCATTCAATTTAATTTTTTTTAATTTTAATATACTGAACAAAGATTGCAGCTCTGCATAGTCATAACCATGATTGAAATAGCCGTCTAAAAATAATAACTTTTTGCTAAAAAAAATAAGATTTTTTATGATTAAAATTCCTATCATTTACTCCCACTAAAGGTAAATAACTCCCAAATCTTAATCCTGCTGAACTCCTGGCTAATAACCTAGTAAATAAATTTATTTTTCTAGAATTATCGAAATATAACCAATCAGGCATTTCAAAAATGGATCTTAGACAGTTTACTCTTTTGGGTATATGAATATCTCCTAAAAAAGAAATAATAACTTTTTCTTTTTGGCGTCTATATTTAAGTAATGCTGCAGTCTGAAATAATTGATTACCCAATCCACCTACCATTCTAGAAAAAAGCATTTTTAAAACGAACAAATTTAATTAAGAAAATAATTTTTATATATTTTATTTCTAATAAAATTATATAATCTTTAGTTATTACAAATTATATTGTCATTGGAAACAAACCTTATTTATAAAAAAGATCAACAATTTCTATTTAATATTATTGTTCCAGTTTTTAATGCAGAAAAATATATAGAAAAATGTCTTACATCAATTATTAAACAATCATATAAAAACTATCAAGTAAAAGTAATTGATGATTGTTCTACTGATAATTCTTATGAATTGGCATTAGAAATTTGTAATAGTTATCAAAATTTTGATATAAGAAAGAACCCACGAAGGCTTGGTGCTTTAAATAATATTTATAAGTTGCTTAGTTTAGAGGTAGAAGAACCATCTAAAACAATTGATATATTAGTTGATGGAGATGACTATCTTTATAGCGGTGATGTTCTTGATATTCTATATGAAAAGTATTTAATTACTAACTGCTTAATTACTTATGGTTCTTATCTATCATCTAAAGGGGTTACAGGGCATAAATATCCTCGAATAATTAGAGAGCTTAATTTATATAGAAAATATTTCTGGTATGCTTCTCATCTAAAAACATTTAGACATGATTTATGGCTTTCTATTAAAAAAAGTGATTTCCTTTCGCATAATGGTCATTATTTTTCTGTTGCATGGGATTTGGCATTAATGTTCCCAATGTTAGAGATGGCAGGAAATAGGCAAGAGTTTATTAAGGATATATTATATTTTTATAATGATGAAAATCCTATTAGCGATTATAAAATTAGAAGAAAGGAGCAAAAATTAGCGGCTAAAGAAATAAGAGAAAAAAATAGATATAAGGCTAAAAAATTTATATAGAAAATTTTATTTATTAATAATTTGATACAATAATTTTCAATTAAATTATTGTAAATACAACTTTAAATGATTCTGAACTTTTTGTATTTTTGTTTTTTGTTAAAAAAGATAAAACTCTCTAAAATTTACCATTAAATTTATCTTCTTTGTCAATAAGCCAAATAGATTCTAAATCCTCTTCATATTTTTCTTTTTATCTTTCTTTATTTAAATTTTTTAATATCGAAATAATTTAAATTCTACTTATTGTAAATGCTATGAAATTAGGTTTATTAAATTTATGCATTAAATTGATTTTATGGCTATTAATCTTTCAAAATTAATTTTTACATTATTATCCCCATTTATTATTTTTGCAGTAATACTTTTTATTTACTTGTTTTATCAGTAAATTTTATATCTAATTATTATAAATTAATTTAGGGATGAATTATCCCTGCTTTTTCTAACGCGAAAGATAAAATTGCAATTATCGCCATTAGAGTTAGAACTTTGTTTTTTTTAATGAAATCCATAAGAGCTTTGAATATTTTATTTATTAAATTTATTTAACAGATAGTTTGAATAGAAATAATGTAACAATTCTGACGGAACCTTATTCGTGTAGGAGATTTTGTGATCAATGTAAACTTATGAAAGAGTTATTTATCAATATGATAGGGGATAAAAGATTGAGAATTTTATAAAGAAAAACTTTTAGCAGGCCCTAATTGCTCTTATTACTATATCTGACTTTATATTTTTTACCTAAAAATCAATGGATCATTAAAATCCTCTTATAAATTAAGAAGAAAGTAAATCAGCATTTTTACTGATTTACTAAAGACAGAAAAGGGATTAATTTATAAATGTTGAGTTCGGAGGCAATCTTTATGATTGATAGTCCGCCTGAAATTTAGCAAATTCCAAAATATAGGAAGTGTATTCCTGAGAATGGGATTATTCGAAAATTAAAGTTCAATCAATTAGTCTGATAAGACTTCGCTTTATAATTACTTGCGATATAAGGGACTGAATTTTTCGAAAAAAATCCCCGAAATCACGTATTCTTTGTTTATGAGTAAATAAACTTTAGAATATGTCTCTTAAAATCCTGAAAGAAGGAGATGAAATATTCAAAAAGGACTGTTTAAACAGTCCTTTTTTTATTTGCAAGCAATTCCTTTTTAAACTTAAATTCTTTTTATATAGAATAGTCACATAAAAATTGTAAATAATGTTTAATAATGAAAGATAAAATTTTATTTCCGGAAATAAATTTAAGAGAGAAAGGCTTTTTAAAAGTTAGCGATATTCATACTATTTACTGGGAAAGATCAGGTAATCCAAATGGGCAAAAAATACTTGTTATCCACGGCGGCCCAGGAGGTGGAAGTCAACCAAGATATAGAAGATATTTTGATCCAGAAAAATTTGATATTATTCAATTTGATCAAAGAGGATGCGGCTCCTCAACTCCTTTTTCTGAGTTAAGAGAAAATACGACTAATAATTTAGTTGATGATATTGAGAAATTAAGGATTCTATTGAAAATTGATAGTTGGCACTTGTTTGGTGGATCTTGGGGCTCAACACTTTCACTTATATATGCAATTAAAAATCCTTCAAGAGTTATGAGCTTAACTTTGAGAGGAATATTTTTATGTAGAAAGTTTGAATTATTATGGTTCTATCAATATGGAGCAAGTGAGATATTCCCTGATGAATTTGAAGAATATATTTCTGTAATACCAAAAGAAGAAAGAAATGATTTGATCAGTTCTTTTTATAAATATCTAACATCTTCAGATGTAAAGATAAGGTCAAGAGCAGCAGCTGCTTGGACAAAATGGGAGCTCTCAACAAGTCATTTAATAAGTAAAAAATTCTATTTAGATGAGTCCCAAGTAAATTCCTTTTCAGATGCCTTTGCAAGGATCGAATGTCATTATTTTATTAATAATATTTTCTTAGAAGATGACTTTATTTTGAAAAATATAAAAACAATAGAATCGATACCAACAAAAATAATTCAAGGAAGATATGATGTGGTTTGTCCTGTTAGGAGTGCTTGGGATCTAAATAAGAAATTAAAGAATTCAGAATTAATTATTGTTAAAGATGCTGGTCATTCAATGAGTGAAAAGGGTATTAGTATTGAATTAATTAAAGCTGTAAAAGGAATTGAAAATTTCTGATTGAAAATATTTTTTTTATATTAAAGGCCATTATCCTCAATATTTTGTGCAATACTTCTAAGGAGTTCGACGATATCAGAATCTTCGCATTGAGTATCTTCCTTAAGCAAAATACACTCGTCTCTAATACTTACATTAGTGCTCCACCATATTCCAGAACTATTGGTATCGTCCCATTCAAATCTCTCAGACATAATAAAATAAGCTTGATCATTACTTTAAAGCTTGTGTTAATTCATCGTGGATTTATATTTTAAATTTAAAAATTTTAAAAACTTGCCAGTTCAACAACAGGAATTTGGAAATTTTTGAGAATCAAATTTAAATATCTAACTTTAATTCGTATTGTATTTCCTTTTTCTTAGACACAATTTTTTTATTATTTATATTTTTTCTGTCTCTTTTTCTAGAGCCATGTTTTAAATAAATTTCTTTTGATATATCCCAATACCCATCCTTTTTTGTGATTTCCTGAATTTTCTTCTTAGCAATTTTAGTGCTATTAGGGATGTCAATTATTGGCCTTATGTAATTAATTTGTTCATATTCTTCTTTATTAAATCTAGATAATAGCCAAGGTTCATGAATGAAATTAAGTGATATTTCCTTTAATTCTGGTACCCATTTTTTTATAAATTTTCCTTGAGGATCATGATCTTTTCCCTGCTTAATAGGATTATAAATTCTATTGGTATTTATAGATGTAGTTCCAGATTGCATTTGGCATTGATTCCAATGTATTCCAGGCTCATAATCTACAAATTTATTTGCTAATTCAGAACCTGAATCTTGCCATGGCAACCATAAGTTATAGCTAGCAAAAGACATCAACATAGCTCTCATTCTGAAGTTAATCCATCCATTAAAATTTAATGAACGCATACATGCATCTATAAAAGGAAAACCGGTATTTCCCGTACTCCATAAACGAAGTAATTCACTATTTTCACCTCTAATATTTTTGAAAAAAGGATGGCATTCTCTGAACTCTAGTTCAGGTTCACTTTCAAGTTTCTGAATAAAATGACAATGCCAAGTTAATCTACTTTTTAACATCTTGGAATTATTGTTTTTTAATATATTTACCTTATTAAAAATTTCTTTTAATGAAATGCATCCCCAACAAATATAGGGGGATAATCTTGTACAACTATCAAATGATTTTTCTGGGCTAGAAATATCTTTTGAATAAGAATCTAATTTATTACTAAAGAAGTATTGCATTCTCTCTAAACCTTTCTTTCTTCCACCTTTCATACTTCCTGGACAAGTTTCTTTTTTAAAGTGAAAAATTTCTTCTGGGGGTATTTCCCCAATATTAAAGTTAATAGAATTAATTCTTAATGGAGCTTTAAATAGGTTTTTTTCGGAATTTTTTTGCCACTTTTTAGACCAATTATTCCTATCTAAATTTCCTCTAAAAACTGAAAATTGTAGAAATTCCTTCCAAATAATATTTTTGCTTAAAGCCCATTCCCTTACTTTTTGATCTCTTTTATAAGTAAGCCAATCCCCGGTTTCTTGATGGCTATATATACCCTTGATTTTAAAATTTGAACTAATTTCATTAAAAATATTAATAACATTTCCAGTCCTAATAACTAATGGTTGTCCAATCTCAGCAAGTGTATTTCTTAAATCTATTAGACTTTCTTTGCAAAATTGCCACTGCCTATTGGAATGCGTATTTTGGCTCCAAATATCTAACTCAATAATGTAAATAGGTAAAATATCATTATCTTTAGTAGCCTCGCAAAGAGCTTCATTATCATAAATTCTTAAATCTTTTTTAAACCATAAGATATTTATTTCTTTCATAATTTTTCTTTCAATCATAGAAAAATAATATTAAATTTGTAAGTAAAGAATTTAAAAAAATTTAGAAAAAATAAAAATCAAAAAAAATGAAAATAACAAAAAAACTTTGGGAGGATAACTATGAGATTGCTTTACAGAGTTTAAATACGAAATTTGTTCAAGGTTTAAAGAATGGAAGTCTCCCTAAAAATATATTTCAAGAATATTTAGCTCAAGATTATTTCTTTTTAGAAACTTTTGCTAGGGCATATGCTCTTGCAGTTTCTAAATCAAAAGATAAGTACTCAATAAGGAAGTTGAGTGAACTTTTGATGGGTGTTTCTGAGGAGTTAATACTTCACGAAACATATGCAAAAGAATGGGATATTGATTTATCTAATAACTATATAAAAAAAGCTACTAAAAATTATACAGATTTCCTTGATGATACTTCTAAGCAATTTAGCTCTATTGAAATAATGTTTGCTATGACTCCATGTATGCGACTTTATTCTTGGATAGGGAAAAGTCTTTATAAAGAGGATTTTGACAATAAATATAAAGAATGGATAATTACTTATTCTGATGAGAGCTTTGAAAATTTAGCAAATTCTCTCGAGAATCTTATTGAGACCAATAAAGAATCATATGATATTAATCAAGCGCAATATTTATATAAAAGAGCCATGAAATTAGAGCTGGATTTTTTTAATGCTTATTCAGACTTCTAATTTTAATAAAAATTTATTTATAGTACTTTTAAAGTCGATTTCGTCAATTAATGTATTCTAAAATTGCACTTTCAATAGGGGGCAGTGACTCCGGAGGTGGAGCAGGTATTCAGGCTGACTTGAGAACATTTATGGCCCTTAAAGTACATGGATGTTCTGTTATTACATGTATTACGGCACAAAATAGTATTGAAGTTAAATGTGTTGAAGCAGTAGAGAAGAATACTTTACTAAGTCAGTTGGATACTTTATTTTCTGATTTTGGTATTGATGCTTTAAAAACTGGAATGTTACTAAATGAAAGGATAATTAATGATACTGCATCAAAATTAAATACATATCAAATAACGAAAATTATTGACCCAGTAATGGTTACAAGAACTGGTTCTAAGTTATTGGAAGATTCTGCGATTAATGCTTATAAAAAACTCTTAATACCAATTGCGGATTTGGTAACTCCAAATATTTATGAAGCAAATCTACTTTCTGGCTTAGAAATAAATACTAAAGAAGATATAGAAAATTCAGCAAAAAATATTATTGGTCTTGGAGCTAAAGCAGTACTTATAAAAGGTGGTGGTTTAAAAGATATGAAAGGTAAAGACTTTTTTCTTGATTCAAATGGTAGAAAAGAGTGGTTATTTAATGATTTTATAAATACAAAAAATACTCATGGTAGTGGTTGTACATTAAGTGCTGCTATTTGTGGTTATAATGCTTTAGGTTTTGAGCTGCTCGATTCGATAAAAAAAGCAAAACAATTTGTTGAAAAATCTTTAGAAAATTCTTACAAAATAGGATCTGGTCCAGGTCCCTTAGGCCATCATTAATTATTTATATAAGTTAAATTAAAACCACCATTTCCTATAAGGCTTTTTTAAAAATAAGATTTCTTCTGTCTCCCATCCACGCTCTAACCACTCAAGATGCTCAAGCAATAAAGACTCGCCTTCCCTTTTGCTTAATTGACCAATTCTGTTTGCTATGCCATCGAACCTAACTTTCATCAATTCTTCAATCTTGACGTTATTCATAGGGTAAACAGTAAATTTTTTTCTACTCAAACCTGTATAGATTTTTTTGTCAAGGATTTAATTTTATTTGTTTACTCAAGGTTTCGAAATATGTATAAAATACGACTTTTTAAAATAGATAGTAATTAAGACTTATTCACATAGATTTAATTGAAGACTAATTTATAAAAAAATACATTAATTATGAATATGGAAGAAACACCAAAGCAAAAAACTATTTTAAACGTAGGTTATTGTGAAACTACTTCTGAATGGCTTAATAGAGTTATTATTGAACTGGCAGATGAAAATAAGAATTTTGTAGATCTATCAGTTATTTGCGCTTAATTTTTTGAAAACTTAAATTTTTTTGAGTTATTTTCAACTTGGTAATATTTTTAGTAGGTATTCAAAGATATATTTTACGTTTATTGGGATAAAATTTTGCTTTAGATTTATATAGTTAATTTATTGATTTTTTAGGAATGAAAGAAAATTCTGTCAAAGTAATTGGAATTAAAGATGAACCAAGAAAAGATGCACATTTATCATATTTAGAAAAGGAAGATGGATTAAAAGTTGTCCTAAGTAGTGATTTTGATGAATGGTCCAATTTTGATAGCTGGGAGAGTATTTCAGTTCAGCAATGGATTTTTTCTAGAGCTCTAGAAGTTTATAAAGGAAAGAAGATTGATATTAAGTGTGATTGCTGTGACTATGTTGATTCTCTTCAAAATAACTTTGAGAACATCAAAAAAGAAAAATGCTACGGTAAAAAAAGTGCTTATATGATAGAAAAAGTTTTTGATGAAATTGTATCGGCTAAAGAAAGAAGAGACAGTGATGGAACATATTCTTCATAAAGGACTTCAATATACAAGAAATGAAAATCTTTAAATTACCAGTGAAAATTATCTGAAGACCCAATTGTTAAATTTCTAGTTGAAATATTATGGAACTTATCATGTACCGAATCGCTGAAATCCTTTTCATCTGAATAATTAAGGAGGTCTATAGGATCGATATTTTCATCGAACCATACATCATATTCAATATGGTTAGGTTTAGCAAAATAACTCATATCCAATTAATAGCTACCAAAAAATATTTAAACGGTACATGCGATACAAAATGAAGATTATTTTTTATTCTTGAATTCATATTGATAAAGTGTGAAAAATCTAAATATAAAGATAATTTAAATGCTTTTTAAATTATCTTTTTTAGATTAAAAATACATTAAAAATTTTTATTTATGGCCTACTACCACGTACATGGACTCATCCCAGACGGAATTTCTCAGTCTGAAGGTTACAAGATGTTTGAGCAGTATATTGCTTCTGGTGCACCTATGGATAATTTTGATGGATTTGAATTAGTGAGTAGATTCCACGCGCCTGAAACAGGAGAGGTTTTTGTTACTTTCAAGGCTGATAATCATTTAGCCATATCTCAACATTTTGGGGTTTGGAGAGCAAAATTTGGTCTTGATTGGAATATCACTGCTGTTTTAAATGATGATGAGGTAATCCAAAGAAACAAACAAGTTGCTGATGCTGTTGCCGCAATGGGATAATTGGATTGATTGACAGTCGATCTAGAATAAGGAGCAACTAGCTCCTTTTTTTATGTCTATTGAAACTACTGTTTTCACATTCAAAATAAATGTCCCTTACGAAGAATGGGCTGCAGTTTATGACAGTGAAGAAAATATTCAAATGAATAAAGAGCGTGGAATTGTTTGTTTATATAAAGGTGTAAAGAAAGATGATCCAACCAGCGTAATTCTTATTGAACAGGGTGAAGAAGGTAAATCAATTGCTATGTTTGAAGATCCAGTAGTGAAACCATTAATTGAGAGTGCTGGTCATATTTATGATTCAACTGTCATATCAAGTTACTTTTAAGTTTAGACTTCTGAAATAAGTTTAATTTATTTTTATTTATGCTTTTTTTAATTTCTTATAAATTTACTGATGCAAACGCCCAAGACAAGGGATCCAAAATGTTAAAAGAATGGTACGACAAAGGGGGACCACAAAATAGACCAGAGGGTTATGACGTGAAATCTTGGATTTTCTTACCTCAACATGGCAATGGTTACTCTGTTGTAGATGCTGATTCTTTAGAAACTATATGGAAACAGTGGAGTCCTTGGAGAGAATTATTGGAATTTACTATTGAACCTTGTGCAGATTTAGATCAAACAGTATCTCTATATTTTAAATGAAACGCCTACTACTTCTACCTTTTAATTAATGCCTAAGTCTTATTGGTTGATTAATTCAAACAGAACAGAAGTAAAAAGGTTTGTAAAAAACGATAAGAGTATAGATGGAGTATTTGAGTATATGTTTATAGATACTGGAAAAGTAGTTGGTGTTTTAGGGAAAGAACCACCTTTAATGACAACAACTGTTTCTGTAGATATAGATTTAGCTAGAGAAATTTATGAAAGGTTAATCTCTCAGGGATGGCAAAAAACTAGGGAGTTTTGGCTAAAATAAAAAGAGCAAGTTACCTCTCTTTTTTAGTAGTTAATTTTTTTATTAATGGGAAAAGAAACTCTTAAAATAACCGAAAAAGAAGCCTTGAGTATCTATGCGAGAATGCTCCACACTCTTGATTCATCTGAGTTTGAATCGTTTTTGTCAGAAGACTTCTCATACTCCTCTCAAAAAGTTTTAAGCGATATGAACTCAAAAGATGAATTCATTAAATATATCAGACCAAAACTTGAAACAATAAAAAAATCCAAGAATCCAGTTTATGCCGAACTAGGTATCTGCCCAGCCTATGGTCATAATGATTGCCTCATTTTGGCCCAAGGAGATAAGTCTAATCTACTTGGGGTTGCTTATGCCTCTGTTCATGAAGGCAAAATAACAAGCTTTTCCTTATGTGTCGTTCCCACTCCGGATTCGGCAGAGCGTAGTGGGATTTATCCAGGTCTTTAAGTAATAGGAAATAAACCTTATCCTAATCGTTTTACTAAATTATTAATAAGAATCTGAGTGCTAGAGGTAACCACAGACATAAAAGCAGCATCAGTAAAAGAGTAATAGCATGGACATTTGGAATGTACTGTTCTTTAAAAATTTGTGTCTTCATAATCTATTTCGCTTTTTTAAGTTTGATTTCCCTCCTAATAAGCAAAGCTATAACTACAACACACATGTTCATTAGAAATACGTCTAATGGCATTTAATAAAAAAAGTCTCTACTCAATTAATAGCAAGATTATTGATCTACGAACAAAAAATGATTATTAATTTTTATTGGCTTAATAAAATCAATATAAAAATTAAATTTGTGCTTAAATAATCCAGTTCTCATTAACTTACAAATGTATTATTCAGAAACCAAAGTGATAATGGGTGGTCTAGCCCATGTTCCAATATTAATCTTCATAGTGAATTTTATTAAGGGAAAGTTTGAATCTTTAGCATCAAAAGTAGTTGTAGTTAAAGCGGAAGTGCCAAAGGTAAAAGTAGTTGAAGTAAAAGAAGAGGAAGTAAAAGCAGAAGAGTTAAACGCAAATGAAGTTAAACAAGAAGAATAGAAAAGGAAAGATTAACTAAATCGAAATCCTATTAAGCATCAATACATCTTGAGCTTGGAGCGTATCTCTTTTATCTTCATCTTCTGGATCCTTATAGGATTCGATTTCAGATTGAATTTTTTTCTTATAAATACCTTTGATATAGTCCATTTCTCTTTTATCTTTATCCAGAATTGAGAATGGTGATCTTTTTAAGTTCATAATAATCTCCTAATAAATAAGTTTTAATCAGCTCCAGTTTTTATCAGATTCAACAAAACTATCCAATGTTTGTTGATTCCTGATTTCTTCCTCAAGAAGTTCTTCTTCTGATCTTTTTTCAATCTCAGGTTTATGAACTTCTTTTAATGTGGATTTGGTAGACATTTGCTCATGACGACTACTCTTATGTTCTAACTAGTCAGACAAGCTACCCGACTAATAAATGTGTACGGTTTGAGGTACTCCTATATACGGATAAAGGATCAACAATTGAACTTTAGTATGGTTAAAATCACGGGAGATTTGTTGATTGAATAATACAAAAATACTTCTTGCGAAAATTTATTTCATTTGGCAACATAAGTAACCGACTCCAAAATTGGCACATCAAAATTAGATGTTTCCATTAATGGCCAGATAGAACTAAAGAAAAAGGTCAGGGATTTTCTAATATTTTCTTCTAGTTCAGCTGTTAAAAAGCTCCTAAACACATACACATAGACTATGAAAATTATCAAGAGACTCAGTTCGCTGCCAGGTGATTCTCTGAGTATCATACGCCGAACTCCGCCACTCGTTTTCGCAATGGCTGTCTTATCCATCGGAGGATTTATAGGTGCCTCCACCGTCCTTGTGAGAGGGTTCAGAATGGTTGAGAATTCCATCACTGTTACTGGTGCAAGTACTGAAAGTTTTGAGAGTGATATAGCTAAATGGTCCGTTCAAGTCAGGGCTAGAGGCAAGACTCAGATCGACTCATTTAACAAGCATAAAGAGTCAATGAAAAAGACTATGAATTTTCTTAAAGACAATGGAATCGAGGATGGTATCAAACAGGAAGTTTATCTTGGACCTGCCAGCATAAAAGAATATGAAACTAAGCATCCCAAGACCAATGAAATCATAAGAACAGAATGGATCACCTATCAAAGTATTGAAATCCAGAGTAATGATGTTCATCGAATTCAAAAGACCCACAGCAAGATAACTGAACTTCTTGGAGATGGTGTTTTAGTGAGACCAAGTTCTCCTGAATTTACCTATTCAAAGCTTGCTGATAAAAGAGTAGACATGCTTGCAAAGGCTGCGAAGGATGCACGAATCAGGGCTGAGGCTATCGCTCTGCAGACTGGATCTGAAGTTGGTGGTCTTAAAAAAGTAAATACTGGTGTTTTTCAGATCACAGTTCCAAATTCTACGAGAGTAAGCAGCTGGGGTTCTTATGACACAACTACTATCAAGAAAGATATTACTGCAGTAATGGGGGTGACTTTTGCGGTTAAGTGATGACTTAGGAATTTTTCTTTTTGCCTTTAAGAATCATCAATAAAGGTAGACCAATAAGCATCAGACTTCCATCAATTAATAAAAAAGTATTCACATTCATTTATCCATTCCTTTGGGGGTGTTCCAATTAAGGGGTATCCCTTTTTTTATTGAGTCTTTTTTCATATTATCCATCTCCTTTCTGATTTTGTTGTAGTAGGCCAACTCTTCTGGATCATCAGAACCCAGACCGTAATTCATTGTCGCTGCAAGATAAATTCTGTGCATTCGGTATGATGATAGTGGCATAAATATTGTATGGAAGGGCTATCAGAATATAATCATATCGAAGTTAATTTAATTTGTTCCCTTCTTTAATAATTTTTTCGAGTGATTCTAAATACCAAAATGGAAATGCTTTAACTAGTCTTTGTTTTAATTCTGGCTGCGCATTTATATCATTACCTTGAGTCTCTTTAAATATTAATGGGACTGCTTTTTCAATTTCAGATTTACAAAAATTTGTTCTATTTATAAATTCATTTTTTATATTTTCTTTGATTTGCAGATCTTTGTTAAATAAAATTTTGGGTTTGATTTGATGACTATGCATCATATAGACGAACATTGCATCCCCAATCTTCATTGCTTCTGAATTACTTTTACCTTTATTTATGGATATGAAATAAGTACATGCTCCCATTGCCATGAATCTTGCACCACAGCTTTCAGAACCATAATTATCACAATCAAGTATTGCTTTTTGAGAGAATTCTTTGATTCCTCCTTCGCTTAAAGACCAGACTTGAAGTGGATAAAGGAAAATTGTTAGTAATAAAATTAATTTCTTCATATTATTTTTCAAGATACTGCCATCTTTTGAGAGCCCACCTAGCTAACTTTTCATTTCTCCTCTTTATATCAACAGGATCCCAGGAATAATTCTGTTCAAATAATTCTCGTGTTGATTTATACATAGTATTTTTCATTAAGGCCTTCTTCTTTTCAAGAAATGATTTATTGCTAACAGTATTATTAAACTCACCGCTAAGTGGGACTATATTTCCAAATAGATGTACGCATTCAGCGTGAATCTCATCATTGTAGTTTGGAAAATTATTCCAATCAGAAATATTCTGTGGAAGAATATGCTCAACTTGAGTCTTTTTATCCCAAACAGGTGACTCTCCTTTTAAAGACATATCATATGCTTCAATTAAAAATCTTTTTATTTTCTTTTTGCCTATAGGAGCTTTCAAAAGATTATCCAAAAATTCATCATCATCTATACATGGTTGAGATGGAAGATTACTAATATGTTGATAAACTCTAATCGCAGTAATTTCTCCATTATCACTTAATTTATTCCAAAGACTTTTATATACAGCGTGAAGGCCTGTAGGCTCATCTCCACAAACTTGTCTTCTAACGAGAAAAGTTTCTATTGTTGAAAAAATCTTGATTGCTTCTGATATAAAACGTTCATTTTTTTCTGCCTTTTTCAGAACCTGCATACAGAATGGCAAAGTAGTATTAGGAAGTCTTGCTCCATTTAGAGAATAAATGGCATTATTTAAATCTGATCTATAGTATGAGCTTTTTCCTGTAGTAAGGGCGTTATAACTTGGTTGATATTCTGATAATCCTTCAATTATTTTATTTGCACCTTTGTTTTTTTCTTTAGACCATTCATCTGACATCGATCTGTAAGCATCTTCTTTTGTTGTATTTGGATTGTTTATAAGTGCATATGGGAAGAAATAATTTTCAAGACCTTTAATTCCTTGAGTAAAACCTTTTTCAAAAGGCACCCAATGTGTTTCGAAAAATTTCTTGGTAGAAGAAATATCGTTATCATTAACTTTTGAACAAATTGCATTTTTTACCAATTCACTTATTGTCATTTTGACAGGCTTAGCATTTAAATTATCGAAAATTAAAGGCCCATGATGTCTTTGTTGAATTTTAATGCTTACAACTCTGCATGCTCTAAGGATCTTTCCAAGATTATTATCAATAATGTCAATTTTGTCTGATTTATTTTCCACACCTTCTATCATTTCCTCTATAAATTTCTTGAATCTTGAGTAGTTAGTTCTTAGATTACCTGTTTCTTTTGAATTATTGTCGCAAGCTAACTTTAAATACTTGGCTTTATCTAAAGTTTCATCAAAAGGCTTAGTTATTATATTTTGAAAGATCCAATTTAATTGTGCTCTGTCATTGATGTTTGGAACTAGGGTAGGATTTTCAAAGTCTTTGTGAATGTTAACGAGATATAATTCAAATAATTTTTTCGCCTTGTTCATATCTAAATTTCTCAAAACATAAACACATGCAAGTATGAAAAGATAAATCGTAGTGATCCTCTGTTGTCCATCAAGAATTTCTAGTTTTTTACCTTCAGTTATTTTTGTATCAGATTCATGAACTATTATTGCACCAAAGAAATGGACTTCTTTTAAATCATCAATTATTTCTTGAAAGTCATTTATAACGCCTTTTAATTGCTTGTTATCCCATTTATAGTCTCTTTGAAAAAGAGGTAATTCATAAATTAAATTCTTCGTGAATAAATCCTGGAAATTTTCTTCATGATTATTATCTGTTAAGTTTTTTTTATTTTC
The DNA here is from genome assembly GCA_902596585.1 of uncultured Prochlorococcus sp. GTDB lineage: Bacteria > Cyanobacteriota > Cyanobacteriia > PCC-6307 > Cyanobiaceae > Prochlorococcus_A. Next base: position 2,182 of record CACJUL010000018.1, on the reverse strand, counting down.
AAAATTAGAATACATAATAATAAACTCCTAAAATGTGTATGGGCGAAATGGATTTACTACAAAGGAAAAACTATCCTTTGTAGTTTCTAAGTACTTTTCTAAAAAATCTTGTTTTAAATCTTTTAGATCAGATTTACTTAATTTTTTGGACTTTTTTCTAGACCAAGAGCATATATTTTTTATCCCTTTGTTTTCTCTGCATTCGAGTTTTAATTCTGTAATTAAATTTTCTTTTTTTATTTCTAAAGGTTGTTTTGCAACCATTATTGATAACCATTGATGATGAAGGGTTTTTGTCTCATCATTATTTTCAATAACTTCATAATTACCATTATTAACTTGTAATTTTAAATTTTCTTCTAGCTCACTTCTAAGCTTTTTCTTTATAAAAGTTGGTTGTTTTTTAATCGTAAAATTAGAAGTTATGGAGTCCCTTGAGTATTTTTCAAATAATTCTGGATGATCTTCTTTAAATCTTTTAGTAACAAGTTTTTGAGAACCTTTTTTATATTTGTAAGAGCAAATACCATCAATTTCTTTAGCTTTAGCACCTCCAAAGTTTCTAAAAGTTAATTCAATAATCTTTTTTTCTTCATCAAGAGTTTTAATTTGTTCATTAATGCATGTCAACTCCTTATGCAGATTAATTATTTCTTCAGAAGGATCTATTTCATGGCCACTATCTTCAATATCTGAATATTCATCAATAGAAATTAAATTATCAATTTTAGTTTGGACAATATTTTCAAGAGAATTTGCTTTTTCTAAGAATGGTTTTAATTTTCCATTTGGTTTTACAAACCATTCACCTCTGTGGCGAAACATAGCTAGAGCTTGATGAATCATTGTTTCAAGAGTTGATACATTTGCATTTGTTTCTAATGAATCAACAACAATTAAGGGCCTTGGATTACCAGTTTGATGCTCATCTCTACGATCAATACTTGACCTTCCTTTTTCGTTCTCTTTGACTAAACCAATCTTTACGTAGTTTGGTGTAGGGAAACCTAATAGATCTTTTTCTTCTACAAAGTAGATTGTTCCTGGTTGCTTTTGAGTAGACAAAACTTCTTTTTAAAATTCTCTTATCATCATGCAATTAATTGAAAAAGAAATAATGATTCTCGTGCGAAATACCAATTTGTAAAATTTTTATTTCTAAAACCAGATTTATATTTATTATTGAATTAAGTATTTTTAAATAATTGAAAGAAAAAAGAAATAGAGATATTACTAAACGTTATTTTACTAAATTTGGTTTGGGTAATTTTAAGGGTTTTAGAGATGTTCAAGAGATTGAAATAGCTCCAATAACCTTAATTTTTGGTCAAAACTCAGGAGGTAAAACGTCCCTATTACAATCAATTCTATCTTTGTCTCAGAGTTTTTCAGAAATTGGAGAGGGTAAATTTTTACTATCTGGCTCAAAGGTGGATGCAGGTACATTTGAAACTGTTTTAAATAATGAATCAAAAAATCAAGAAATAATTATTGAATCAAAAGCTCCTTTAAGATTCGAGCCTTATCCAGATATCGCTAAAAAAAGTTTTTTTATTAATAGTTTTCATCCTATAAAAAATTCTACGATTCGCTTTTATATAAAATCTGAAAAAGATTACTCTCATAATAATATTTCAAAAATAGAGATAATTTTTTCAGATTATTTAGATGGAAATAAATTAATTTTTAATAAAACTGATATTAATATCTCAAAGCGTAATGACTATGAATATAGAAGAGGTTCTTTTTATTTTGATGAACAACCAATTATAGGCGCTAGTTATAAATTAGATCTGGAATCTTATAAATCGATGAAGAATATTACCGAAAAATGCTATGAACATATTTCTAATAGTATTAAGAGCATGATTAATGAGAAGAAAAATTCAAATTGGTATAATAAAAAACTTAAAACTTATAATGTTTCATTTGGACCAAGATTGTTTGATGGTAAAAGATTTGATTATTTTGATCCTCGATTAATAAATTTAATAAGGTATGCTGCTATTTCTTCTGGAGCTATCTTAATAGAAGATATAAAAAGTAGAGATAGATCTAGAAACTTTTTTCAAATAAAAGAGTTAACTTCATTTCAAACAAATAATGAGAGTCAAAGAGTTTTGCAGATCTTAAAAGAATCTGCAGAAAAAATGTTTGAGGCATCTCTTGAAATCTATAAAAA
>CACJUL010000017.1 GCA_902596585.1 uncultured Prochlorococcus sp. | reverse complement strand
TTTTTTTTTAAAATTAGATTTTTTACCATAAGTTTTCATCTATTATTTACTTAAAATAAAAATAATCTTATTAGTTAAGAAAACATCTTTTAGTTTGATACGCAAGTAATAAAATTAAATCCTTTATGTTCTTAATAAGAACAAATTTAGAAAGGTAAGTCCATTCCACAATGAATGCATAATCACTGAAGAAAGCAAACTTCCTGTAGCGATTCTTGTAATGCCTAGTCCTATCCCTAGAACAAATAGTGGCGGCATTTCTCCTATACTTAAATGAGCTAAAGCAAAAATAAAAGCTGAAATTATAATTCCCCAAATTATTCCAAAATCTCTCGAGATAGTTGGCAATAAAACACCCCGAAATATAACCTCCTCAAAGAAAGGAGCTAGGAGAGTAGTTGTTACAAATAAAATAACAAATGAAAAGTAATTCTTATTATTAAGAACAATTTCCAGTAAAGGATTACTACCATTCTGGTTGTCAATTAGACTATTCATAATTAATGAAATTAATAAGACAAAAGGAACTATGGTTAACCATCCCTTAATTCCATTAATAATCGAATATCTAATGGATGAAAAATTAAACTGAAAATAATCTTTTTTAAAAGTAAATTCGCCATACAAAGATTTAATTTGATAATAAACTATCCATAATGGTGGAATAGCCATAAATAGATATCCAAAAAAGATTTTCAAAGATTGAGACAACTCATTTGAAATATTTTTAGAAAATAGTTCAACTAGACTAATTGAAAATAAAGGTGAAACAACTTCTCCTAAGACAACAAATCCTCCAGCAATTAATAAGACCATATCGATCAATTCAAAGTCTAAGTATTTAATTTCCTTCCAATCTAACTTTTTCAAAGCAATAGCTTTCCAAAATGTTTTTAAAACCAATAATGTGCCAAGCAAAATTGTTACTAGTGGGATTAATCTTATGGCTAATATTTTTAAAAACATTTTTCTTGAAAATGATTTTGTTATTAATAAACTGTCATCAAAATCAAATTTCTTGCTTAAAAGATGATATAAAAATTTGTCGTCTTCAAACAAATCAAACTTATCAGAATTAGGTTTATAAGAATTATTTTTCGATTTTTTTTCTATCTCATTAATTAGTAAGTTATATTTCTGATTTTCAAAATGATTGGAGATATTTTTTTCTATAAAATATTCATTTGATTCTGAAGAAATTATCTTAATTAATTTATTTCTATCCGATAGATCATTAAATAAGACTTTAGAAAGTGTATTATTAATTTCATCAACAGGATCATTTGTGATAAAAAAACTTTTAAGGTTTGTTGGTATTGACTGATACGCTAATGCAACAATTTCTTGTTCTTTTTGACCTATATCAAATGCTACAGAAGGTCTAGTCAAACTATCTCTTAATCCTTGTTGCCATACAAAAAAAGTTATTACAAGAGAAATTAAAGCTAAAGAAAGTTTTGTTTTTGAAATTTTCTTAAAAATCATAATTTTATAGAACTGAGTAATAGTTATTTATCATTGAAATTTCTTATATTGTTATATCTATTTTTATCACGCCATGAGATGATTAAATTATCATCATTCTCAAATTAATATAATGACTATAAGATTAGTTTTGGTTAGGCACGGGTTAAGCAGCTTTAATGCAAAAGGATTAATTCAAGGTAGAACAGATGACTCATTATTGACTGATGAAGGATACCAACAAGCGCTCAAAGCAGGAAAAGCATTATCCAATATAAACTTTGAAAACATATACTCATCACCTCTTGTAAGAGCAGCAGAGACTGCAAAAACAATTAACAAGAATTTTAAAAAAGAACAAAATATTGTATTTGATAAAAATTTATTGGAGGTAGACCTTAGTGAATGGTCCGGGCTAAAAATTGATGAAATCAAAAACAAATTTCCAGAAATTTACCCTATTTGGAAAAATGACCCAGAAAATTTAATTTTAAAAAGGAACAATAAAACTTATAAACCAATCCAAGAGTTGTTTGATCAAGCAACTAATTTTATGAAGAACATTTTAAAACTATATTTAGACAAAGATAATATCAATATTTTAGTTGTTGGACATAATGCAATTCTTAGATGTTTAATCCTCTTAATGTTAGGCAAACCTAAACAAGGTTTTAGGAAAATAAGATTAGAAAATGCTTCTTTCTCAATTCTCAATATTTCAAGAAATGGGAATTCTTTTAAGACACAAATTGAATGTTTAAATCAGACTTCTCATCTTAATAAAAATATTCCTAATCAAATTGGAGATTCAAGGATTTTTCTAATAAGGCATGGTGAAACAAATTGGAACAAAGAAGGTAGATTCCAAGGCCAAATTGATATTCCTTTAAACGAAAACGGTAGAGATCAAGCAAGAAAAACCTCTGACTTTTTGAAAAATACTGCTTTTAACAAAGCATTTTCAAGCTCAATGCATAGGCCGTACGAAACTGCACAAATAATTTTACAAAATAATCAGGATTTAACAATACAAAAAATAGATTCACTTGTAGAAATTAGCCACGGATTGTGGGAAGGTAAACTTGAATCTGAAATCAGAGAAAAGTGGCCTATTTTACTCAAGAATTGGCACAACAAACCTGAAAAAGTGATAATGCCAGAAGGCGAATCTATAAAAGACGTATCAGATAGATCAATAGAGGCTTTTGACAAAATTTGTATATCTCAAGAAGTTAATGATCTAACACTTCTAGTTGCCCATGATGCTGTGAATAAAACTCTTATTTGCAATATCCTTGGAATTTATTATTCAAACATATGGATGATTAAACAAGGTAATGGTGGAATAACAATAATAGATCTTTTTAATGATGCGAGTAAACCCCCTGTTATTAGTGCCCTAAACATTACAACACATCTTGGAGGGATAATTGATTTGACTGCTTCCGGGGCACTTTAAATTCAAAGCTTTTTTGGAATTATCTTCTTATACCCTAGGGCAAATATTAGGCATTATTTGTTAAAAAAAACCAACTTTTCCAAGAGGCCAAAATCTTAAATAAGCTTTTCCAATGATCTCCTTTTTGTGAAGAAATTTACTTCCAGGCCAATATCTTCCATCCCAACTATTTAATCTATTATCGCCCAAAACTAAAAAATGATCTTTGGGAACTTTTATATTTTCAAATTCACCACATTTATAAAAAAAAGATGGTGAACACTTATAAGAAACATAAGGTTCAGAAATTAATTTATTATTTATTATTACCTCACCTTTAGAATTTACACTTACAATTTCTCCGGGCAGTGCTACCACTCTTTTAATATATGCGTCGCAAGCTTGATCCCTCAAACCAGGGATAAAAGACATTGGAGGAAAACTCATAAAAAAACAATATCTTTTTTTTGGTAACGGTTTAGATCTTGATGAAATTAGTTTTTCATCAAATGAATAAGGAGATTTAAAAACAACAATATCCCCTCTTTTTGGTAAAGAGTTCTTAATAGATAGTTTCTCAATTATTAACCTATCATTTATTTGTAATTCTGGGAGCATAGAACCAGAGGGAATGTAACGAGGCTCTGCAAAATAAGATCTACAAGAAGAGACAAGAACAGTTAGCATGATTAGAAGACCCCATTCTTTTAAAAAAGTTTTAATAGAAGCATTCATAAAATAATTAAAAACTTAATTGTTAATCTTTAATAGAAAGTTTGGCATATTCAATTTCGTTGAATCCCAATATTACTTTATTTTCTTCGTAAACCAAAAATGGCCTTTTTATTAATTTCCCATCGCTTAAAAGAAGTTGAATAATTTCTTCCCTTGATAAAGAGTAAATATCAATATTAATTGATTTAAAAGCTTTGCCTCTTGTGTTAAATATACTTTTTATATCTATAGAGTACTGATCTAAGGCTATATTTATGTATTTTAATAATGGAGGTTCTTTCACAATATCAACTAATTGATATTCAAAAGCTTTATTTTCAAGCCACTTTGCCGCCTTTCGACAAGTAGAGCATTTTAAATAACTATAAAAGATAATTTTTTTCAATTTACTTTATTGATGATTTTCTAAGGACTTTAAAGTTTTTCTTTTTTTGGGTTGTACAATTTTTCAGTATATTCTCAACCACATCGAAATCTCTCCAACCATCAATTTGAACTGTTCTTCCATCAAGTCCTTTACTAGTTCTAAAAAATTCAGCAACATCCTCAAGCTGATTCGGTGCGATTTGATTAATACTTACTATATTGTTCTGCCTGGGATTAGCTATTGGCACACACAAAAGTTTTCCGTCATATGCACCACAATCATGCATATCCAAAACTCCAATAGGTCTAGCTTTTATTAAACAGCCGGCAAAAGTAGGCTCGTCCATAATCACCATCGCATCAAGAGGAGCACCATCATCAGCAAGGGTATTCGGGATGAAACCGTAATCAAAAGGATACCTCACTGAAGAATGCAATACCCTATCTAATGCCATTATTCCTGCTTCAGAACAATATTCGTATTTATTCCTACTACCAGCAGGAATCTCTACAACTATATTTACAATTCCATTCTTTGGAGATGGAGGTATCGAACTAAGGTCCATCTTTTTTAAAGTTGTGATTAGAAATTACCTCATTACCTTGAGAGAAAGGTCTTCCAATAAAAATGCTGATTGAAGGTAATAAAAATGTCAGGAAGGCAAAAATAATACCTAAAGATGTTATCGATAACTTCCTTATACTTAAGGGGTCATCATCATCTCTTTCAAAATCACTTAGGGGAGAACCAATAGAAGATTCTTTACTTAATTGGCTTTTTGTAATGTGTTTTGATTTCGTATTACTCAAGAACTCTTAATTGGTAAATTTTAAGGAGATAATTGAACACCATTATCCTACATACTTAATGTCAATAAATCAAAACATTCTTTAGTTACTTTTAAATTATTCTTTTTCTAATAAAGATCTAATTGATTTTAATTCATCTAATATTTGTACCATTATGTTTTGAGCAGCTGAAGAAGGTGTATTAAATACTTCTACAGTAACCTCCTTAATTCTTAAGATATCTTTAGCAAATCTAGCTACTTCATTAGGATGGAATTTGAGAGGATCTTTTTGATCAGTTCTAAATTCGGGATTTAATTTTCTTGGATTAAAATTAGGATTAAGATTTCTTAAATCCGTATTTGTGTACCTATAAACTGAAGCTCTTGATCGGTTTAAGAATTTTTGAACTTCTTCAATACCTACTAATTCCTCTTCGCTAGAAATATTGGAATCTATATTTTCCATAATTTTAAGAAAATGTTTTAGTAATAATTAACTTTTTAAAAGTTTGAACTTTATTACTGAAGAAATTAGCAGAAAGAATATGTTCAGACTAGTTGCGTTGAGGGACTCAAGACACTTTTAATTTTTTTTTCGACTTAATTGATAAAATTATCAAATATTAATTTTTTTTTGTATGCGCGTAACCACCTCATTTCCTCTGGGGACACTTCGTGACACACCTTCTGAAGCTGAAATTATCTCACATCAATTACTTCTTAAAGCTGGTTACATTCGTAGAGTTAACAGCGGTATTTATGCATACATGCCAATAATGCTTAGAGTTATTGAAAAAATATCCGCATTAATTGAGAAGGAACTTAATCGTATCGGTTGCACTAAATTACTCTTACCTCAACTTCATCCGGCCGATTTATGGAAAAAAAGTGAAAGGTGGGAAGGATACACTGCAGGAGAAGGGATAATGTTTAATCTGAAAGATAGGCAAGGTAAAGAATTTGGTTTAGCCCCAACTCACGAAGAAGTGATTACGAGTATTGCATCAGAAATCATTAACTCGTACAAGCAATTACCTCAATGTTTTTATCAAATTCAAACAAAATTTAGAGATGAAATAAGGCCAAGGTTTGGATTAATGAGAAGTAGAGAATTTATAATGAAAGATGGCTATTCTTTCCATTCATCAGAAGAGGACTTAGCTTTATTTTATGAAAAGATGGGCAATGCTTATGAAAATATTTTTAAGTCTTGTGGACTACAAACTGTTGGGGTTGAAGCAGATAGTGGAGCCATTGGGGAGGGGGCATCAAAAGAATTTATGGTCACCGCAGATGCTGGAGAAGATTCCATTTTGTTCACTCAAAGTGGTTCTTATGCTGCGAATATTGAGAAAGCTGTTTCTATACCCTCACAACCAATTCCAATAAGATCCGATCTTTCAGGATGGCTAGAAACACCTCAACAAAAAACTATACTTGAAGTTTGTAAAAATAATAGTTTGGATCCTAGTCATGTCATCAAAGTAGTATTATTCCTAGCGATTTTCGAGAATAAAACCGAGGTCCCAATTCTTGCATGTATAAGGGGAGATCAACATGTTAATGAAGTAAAGCTTTTTAACTTAATAAATAAACTCCATAAACCCAACCTCCTTAATCTAAGAAAAATTGAAGACAAAAAAATTATAGAAAAAAACCTTGTTGATTTTCCTCTAGGTTTTATCGGACCAGATCTAGAAAATAAAACTATTAAAACTAGTTCTAATTGGGAAAAAACATGGACCAAAATTATTGATCATTCTGCGAGAAGTCTCTCAAAGTTTGTAAGTGGTGGGAATAAAGTTAATTTCCACAAAGTTTTTCAGGAATTTAACTTTGCTTCAAAAAATTTCCTAATTGAAGATATAAGAAATGCAAAGGAAGGAGATAGAATAAACATTAATGATGAAGAGGAGTTAAAAGAAAAAAAAGGGATAGAAATTGGACATATTTTCCAACTAGGTCAAAAATATAGTGAGAAATTAAATGCTAAGTTCTCCGATCAAGATGGACAACTGAAAAACTTATGGATGGGTTGTTATGGAATTGGAGTAACTAGAATAGCCCAAGCTGCTATCGAACAAAATCATGATCAAAAGGGAATATGTTGGCCAATACAAATTGCTCCTTTTGAAGTTATTATTATTCCAACAAATCTAAAGGATCCTATTCAAAAAGATCTTTCTGAAAGAATTTACAATAACTTAAAAATTAATAAAATTGATGTCCTTCTCGATGATAGAGATGACAGAGCAGGAGTGAAATTTAAAGATGCAGAATTAATTGGTATACCTTTTCAGATAATTGTAGGAAGAAATTCTATTAACGAAGAGGTAGAACTTTTATGCAGGGGAAATAATACTAAATCTAAAATTAGTGCCGACAAATTATTGGAAACATTTATTTCGGAATCGCAAATAATGTACAATAAAAAAACTTAAGGCTAAATTTTTAGGAGCTAAGTCATGTTAATGAAATGGAGATCTGAACCAATTTTTAAGAATCTAACTAAAGTTATATCTTTCGCACTTTCATCAATAATTGTTTTTACAATATTTATTTCCCCCTCTTTAGCTGTAAAAACCTTAATGACAGGGGACTATGCAAAAGACACAATTTCAGTCGTTAAAACATTACAAACAGCAGTTGATACTCCAAAAGATTCTCCAAATAAAGATGAAGTCAGAACTGAAGCTCTTACACTTATAACTGACTATATTTCTAGATACAGAAATAGAGGAATGGTAAATAAAACTCAATCATTTACTACCATGCAAACTGCACTAAATGCTATGGCAGGCCACTACAAAAACTTTGCAAGTAGGCCTTTACCAGATAAACTTAAAGAGCGTTTAACCAAAGAATTTTCTCTTGCTGAAAAAATGGTTCTTAGAGAAAGTTGATACAATTCATTTACTTTTTAAAAGTAAACAAAGATTTTTGAATATATTAAATATTCGCACAAAAATAATGCTCTTCTAAAATTGGCTAATGTTGTTGTAATCGGAGCCCAATGGGGTGACGAAGGAAAAGGGAAAATAACCGATTTGCTCAGTCGTTCGGCTGATGTTGTCGTACGCTATCAAGGAGGTGTAAATGCCGGCCATACCATAGTCGTAGATGATAAGGTATTGAAGTTACATTTAATTCCTTCAGGAATACTTTACAAAAATACCACTTGTTTAATTGGATCAGGAACTGTAGTAGATCCAAAAATCTTGCTAAAAGAAATAGACATGTTAATTGAAAATGGGATTGATATCTCAGGATTGAAAATTTCATCGACATCACATGTAACAATGCCTTACCACCGAATATTAGATGAGGCAATGGAATCTGATAGAGGCTCAAACAAAATCGGAACAACAGGTCGAGGGATTGGGCCAACTTATGCGGACAAATCTCAAAGGAATGGAATTAGAGTAAGAGATTTACTTAGCAAAGAAAGATTAATTGATGTGATACAAGTTCCTTTAAGAGAAAAAAACGGTCTTTTAGAAAAAATTTATGGTATTAAACCCCTAAATTTAGAGGACATTCTTAAAGAATATCTTGACTATGGAGAAAGACTATCAAAACATGTAGTTGATTGTACGAGAACAATTCATGCAGCCTCGAGAAATAAAAAAAATATTCTATTTGAAGGTGCCCAAGGTACTCTACTTGACTTAGATCATGGAACATATCCATTCGTCACTTCATCAAACCCTATATCTGGGGGGGCATGTATTGGGGCTGGAGTAGGCCCCACATTAATTGACAGAGTAATAGGAGTTGCAAAAGCGTACACCACAAGAGTTGGAGAGGGTCCATTTCCAACGGAATTACAGGGGAGTATTAATGATCAACTCTGCGATCGAGGCAGTGAATTTGGGACTACTACCGGAAGGAGGAGAAGATGTGGTTGGTTTGATGGAGTTATTGGTAAATATGCTGTATCTGTAAATGGTCTTGATTGTTTAGCAATTACAAAATTAGATGTACTAGATGAATTAGATGAGATTCAAGTTTGTATTGCATATGATCTTGATGGAAAAGAAATAGATTACTTCCCCACAAATTCAGATGATTTAAAAAAATGTAAGCCAATCTTTAAAAAATTAAAGGGTTGGCAATGTTCTACAGCGAATTGTAGACAACTATCTGATTTACCTCAAAATGCAATGAATTACCTTAGATTCTTGGCTGAATTAATGGAGGTCCCAATTGCCATCGTTTCATTAGGGGCAAATAGAGATCAAACTATAGTGATTGAAGACCCAATTCATGGACCTAAAAGAGCACTTCTAAGGTAATTTAATTAAAAATATATGGGGGATTCATTTAGACACTCTGATCAAAATAAAATTATTGATCTAATTGGGCTTGGCAATGCCATAGTTGATATTATTGTAAATATTGAAGATGAATTTCTTGAGATAAATAATCTGGATAAAGGTTCAATGAATCTCATTAGTTCTGATCAATCTCAGACAATGTTAGAGAATTGCAAAGTAATCAAACAAATATCAGGGGGGTCATCAGCAAATACTGTTGTATGTTTGGCAGAATTAGGTAACGATGTGCAGTTTATTGGGAGGGTGAAAAATGATCAATTTGGGGATTTCTTTGCTACTGATATAAAAAAAAGTAAAACTATATTTAATACTCCACCCACTCAAGAAGGTGCGCCAACAGCACATTCAATTATTTTGATTACCCCTGATGCTCAAAGAACTATGTGCACTTACCTAGGTGCTTCTGTAGAGTTCGAACCAAAAGATATTGATTTTAGTGTGCTTAAGGAAAGTAAATATTTATATTTAGAAGGTTACTTATGGGACAGCGAATTAGCTAAAAATGCTTTTCTTAAAGCCGCCCAAATCGCAAAGCAATCTAATACAAAAATAATCCTTTCGTTGTCTGATTCATTTTGTGTAGATAGACATCGAGAGAGTTTCTTGGAATTGATTGATGAATATGTAGATATTGTTTTTTGTAATGAATCCGAGGTGTTAAGTTTATTTAAAAAGGATAAATTAGCAAGCTGTCAAGGGGACCTCTCTTCCCTCTGTGAATTAGTAGTAGTCACTCTAGGTAGCAATGGTTCTCTAATAATTAACAACAATGACATTGAAGTAATCAAGTCATTGAATAAAGGAAAAATTATTGATACTACCGGGGCCGGGGATATTTATGCGGGGGGATTTATTCATGGATTAATAAATAATTATTCCCTAAAAAAATGCGGAGATATAGGTTCAATTTGTGCTGGCTACATAATTACACAATTAGGATCTCGATCCAATATTGATCTCAAAGAACTAATACAATAATTTTAATCAAATAGTCTTATTCAGCCAATCATAATATTTAATCTCAGCATTGTATTTTTTATAAATAATTTGTGGAACATCATATGAGGAAATTTTATGTAAAAAATCAATTAAATCATCTTTAAATTCCGGTTTACTTTTTATTGTAATTTCAAACTCTTTAGTTTCTTGAATATCATCATCCCACTCAAAAACTGAAAAAATTTGCTTTATGGAAACACAAGCCGCAAGTTTTTCTTTTATGAGTAATTTAGCAATCCGCACAGCATTTGTTTTACTTGATTCAGTTGTGATAATAACTAATATTTCCATAGTGAATTAAACATCAATATTTGTTTTAATTATGTGATTTATCAAATCCTGGTATTGATTGAAAGAGTAAGAATTGTCATTTACTAATTTTGGCCTCTTTACCAAAAATAACTTCATCTTACTTCCAGAAATAGTTCTTTCCCAGTTTTTCTGGGAATAACTTCCAGATTCTCTGCATAGAACATAATCTATCCCCCAAAATTCACAAAGTTTTTTTTCTAGAATGCTATTTTCTCCTTTACTTGGTTGGAGGATCGCTATATTTGGATTTTTTATACATGATCCAAAAGCTTTAGTTATACCTTCGTAAGTTGGAAGTACCCTCGTAAATACATTCGCTTTACAATTCATATAATAATTAGCTGTATCGCTAAGGAATCTTGAACCTATTGCCAGAAGAATGTTCTTATTCTCCAAATCAACATTATTTATAGCCTTTAAATTATCAATATGAAAAAAATTATTATTGTTATTTATTAGAGATTTTCTTTCAAAAAGTAAGAGAGGCGTATTAATTTCCTTACAAGCTTCATTAAGATTTTTAGAAATTATCACTGCAAACGGATGAGTTGCATCAACAACGAATTTAATTTTATTTTTTTTTATGAAATTTATTATTTCATCTTTATTATTTAATTTACCCGTAATGATATGTAACTTGGGATTTTCGATATATGCTTGCCCTGCTTTATAAGTCAAAACGCTTGCAAAAACTGAATACTTAAGTACAAGAAGCCTATTAGCTATTTCAGGTCCATCCGAAGTTCCTGATAGGATCCAAACATTTTTATAGCAATTTTCTTGATTCTGCATCAGTATGTCTTTAATTAAATAGTAAGTAATGAATCATTGTTTAATTCAGGCGGTAATTAATAGCGCTCCTCAAATGAGGTATACCAAAGAGAACCAAACTGCAATTGCAGAAATGATTGTTAATTTTAAAGGATTACGTAGTGAAGATCCAACCAGAGATCTCAAGATCATAGGATGGGGAAATATTGCCCAAGAAATGGTAGATGAACTAAAGGAGGGGCAAAATATTGTTATTGAAGGACGTCTAAAGATGAATTCTGTCACTAGAAAAGATGGAACGAAAGAAAAACAACCAGAACTAACAGCTTCAAAGATTCATCAAATATCGCCAGTTGACGTTATTAAGTCTGATCAAAAACAAAATAATGAGTCATTTGAAAATAAAGAAACCACTAAAAAATCTAGTTGGGATAGTTCACCTTTAGTACCTGAAGTTGACGAAATACCTTTTTAATCAAATTTCAACGTTATTTTCTTGAACACTTATAATTAATTTGCTTATTTTTCTTTCAAGTGCAGCAAGTTCGCTTCTAATTTCTGGCCATTTACCCTTATCAAGATTTTCTAGTAGCCACGCTCTATCTTGATCAAGTTTAAAAATTAAGTCTCCTTGATTTGTAGTATTGGGATCTTGCATAATACTTATTAGCCCCTTTAAAACTCATTCTACTAAATAAAAATGAAGAAATACTTATCGCCTGGAAACTTAATCGTAACCGTTGGGGGTATATTAGCTTTTGTTGGAATGACTGCTTATTTTACAGATTCAGTGAATTTAAGTGTACCTACTTTTTTTTATGGAGTCCCTATTTTTCTAATTGGATTAGGTTTGAAAACTTCTGAAATACCTCCTGTAGAGTTATTTGATAAGACAAATTTTGCGACAAATAAATTTAATAGACCAAAAGAATTAACAGCACTAGTTAAAGATGTTACAAGATGGAGGTATGGGATAAAAGCTCATCTTGAATCGTCATTAGAATCTTTAAATTTGTGGGACGAGGATAACCCCCCTCAATTAAAAGAAATAGAAGAAATTACAAAGGAAGAAAAAAATGGTCTCAGAATGCGTTTCGAATTAAACGCCGTCCCTCTAGAAAAATGGATTGAAAAACAAGAAAGATTAAACAGGTTTTTCGTCAAAGGTCTTGAATCAGAATTTATTATCGACGATAATAAAAAAGAATTTGATTTAATTCTCTTTTATTGAATATAGGGATATATTTGTAAAAACATAATTTATCAATTCAATCAAGTTTTAATGAATTTTAATAATGAATGATTCTCAAAGAGTATCAATATTAAGCGAAGCACTTCCATATATACAAAGTTTCTCAGGCAGAAAAATTGTTATCAAGTATGGTGGTTCTGTTATGGAGGATGATGATTTAAAAAATGCTTTTTTTAGAGATATAGCGCTTTTATCAACCGTTGGGGTTTGTCCGATCGTAATTCATGGAGGTGGACCCGAGATTAATAATTGGTTAAAAAAATTAGAAATATCTCCTAAATTCGAAAATGGATTAAGAATTACTGATCAAAAAACAATGGAAATTGTCGAGATGGTTCTAATGGGTAGAGTTAACAAACAAATTGTCAAAGGCATTAATAAAACTGGATCCTTAGCTGTGGGAATATCAGGTCTTGATGGCAACTTAATTCAATCTAGAGAACTAGGAGATGGGAGCCATGGGTTAGTGGGAGAGGTTACAAAAATCAATCCTGAAATATTAGATCCTCTTATTTCTAAAGGGTATATTCCAATTATTTCTAGTATTGGATCGACCTTGGAGGGTATTTCCCATAACATTAATGCAGATTTTGTTGCTGGAGAAATTGCTGCTGCAATAAATGCAGAAAAACTTATTCTTCTTACTGATACTCAAGGGATTTTAAAAGAAAAAGATAACAAAAATAGTCTTGTTGAAAAAACTAATCTCAAAGAGGCAAGAGATTTTATTGAAAAAAATATTGTGACTGAAGGGATGATTCCAAAGACAGAATGCTGTATAAGAGCTTTAGCACAAGGAGTCAAAGCAGCTCACATAATTGATGGAAGAATAGAACATTCATTACTTCTTGAGATTTTTACAAATTCCGGAATAGGTACAATGATAGTCGCCTAACCTATGAAAACTTATGAGCAAGTTTTAGAAACAGTAGAATTTGCTTTAGCTAGAGGTGAGTATCGTTATTGTATTGAATTTCTTTTGCCTTTAATAGAATCATTTCCTTCGTCAAGTAAAGAGGGAGTGAATTTAAGAACAATTTTAATTACTGCTCTTTGTGCTATCAATAAAAAGGAGGAGGCTAAAAGTTTTTGTAAAGAACTCCTAAAATCTTACGATAATAAGACGAGAGAAAACGCAAAATATTTAATGGAAGTTATAGACTCTCCTGAAATTAAAAAGCCAGAAAATTGGAACGTACAGTTTGAAAGCGATCCATTACTAAATAAAAAATCTCTCAACTCACTTCGCAAAAAAAAAGAAGTATTGGAGAAAAAGAAATTTATTAATGTAACTGAGACTCCAACTGGTGAAACAAAACCCTTTCAGAAAGGCTTTTCTCTGATCATTTTTTTAATATTATTATTATTAATTCCACTTTTAAGTGGCTGCGTTAAAGTTGAGGACACCCTTGATCTTAGCGAAATTGATTCAATAACCAATAATTTAGTAATAGAAAGTAAATACACAAAGAAATTTCCTTGGCAATTAAAATTTGAAGAGAATATGAAAGATATTTTTCCTGACGCAGAAATTGAACAAGACCAATCAAGCTTTTCTTTGAAACATAAAAATCTTAATCTAGAAGATACAAAGCAAGTTCTTAAAATCACCCAAAATACAGCTGGCGAGTTAGCGGGAGGATCAACAAATATAGAAATTAATACTACTCAAAAAAACTTCATTTTTTTTAAAAAAAACTATTACAGGTTAGATTTGGATCTAAATTCTATTCAAGGTATTGATAATTTAGAACTCATTTTCAAAATTATTCGTCCTAATAAAGCTATCCTAACTGATAAAAATAATTCAAATTTAGAAATCACAAAAAATCTAATAATTTGGAATTTAAATCAAGGGCAAATGAATAGTCTTGAATTTTCTTTCTGGAGCCTCAACAAACTTTTGATTGGGATATCTACTATTTTAATAATTATAATATTGGCTTATTTATTAAGATTCTATAGATTTAAATTAGGTACAGATTTACCTCAACTTCCATCAAAGTAATTACAGCTCAGCTGGATTAACATCAATTGTCAAAAAAACATTTTTTGGAATAAGTTTCCATAATATTGATCTATCAGGTAAAGGTATCTTTGTTCCTTCAGGACCATGGATTAATATCTGCCATCTAAATTTTTTACCTACTTTAGCAATTAAACTAGGAGCAGGGCCAATTAATTTCCAGTTCTTTTTCTCACATAAATTAAGTAGATATTTTGCTAATTTTCTTGCAATTGATTCAGTCAATTCATAATTTTCACCTGATAATTTAAGAAGGCAAATCTCGCAAAATGGGAACAAATTAGCATCTTTTCTCAATTTCGAGTTTTCAATTAAGAATCTTTCATAATCTCTTTTCTCAAGATAAGAAATTACAGGATGGTTAGGTTTATATGTTTGAAAAATTACTTTTCCTTTTTTTTGAGCCCTACCTGCCCTGCCTGCTAACTGTAAAAACAATTGTAATGATTTTTCTTCTGCCGAAATATCTGGACGATGAAGCAACCCATCTGCTGCAATAACTACTGAAAGAGTAATATTGGGAATGTCAATCCCTTTTGCCAACATTTGAGTTCCTACAAGAATATCAGCATCACCTCTAGAAAACTTTGAAAGAATATCTCTATGACCATCTTTCCCTGAGGTTGTATCTCGATCAAAGCGAAGTACTCTTAAGTCTGGAAATTCTTCATTTAAAAACTCTATTACCCTTTGGGTACCTATTCCAAAAGGCTTAAAGGCCGTCGAATGACAATCTGGGCAACGATTGATCAATCTCGATTTATGATCACACCAATGGCAACATAGCCATTTGTTCCCTTGTGAGCCTAGATGCACTGATAAAGGAACGTCACAATTGGGACAATTTATTAAATATCCGCAATTTCTACAACTTAAAAACCCACTATGCCCCCTCCTAGGGATCAAAATTATTGCCTGCTCATTTTTTAAACGTAGTTGAGGAAGTAATTGTAATAATTCATTGGATAAAATTTTCATATTTCCCTTCTTGAATTCATCTCGCATATCAATAATTCTTATTTCAGGAATCTCATTACTGGATATTCTTTGAATCATTCTTACCAGCTTAAACTTATTTTCAAGAAAACATTTTTTCCAAGTCTTCATTGATGGGGTTGCACTCCCGAAAATTAACTTTGCAGAATTCCTTTTAACTATTTCAATAGCAATTTCTCTTGCGTCATAACAAGGCATAGGACTATCTTGTTTATATGAAACATCATGTTCTTCATCCATTATTATTAATCCTAGATTTTTAATTGGAAGAAAAACTGCGGACCTTGTTCCTATTACTATTAGAGGTTCATTGGCATTAATGATTTTCTTCCAAACAAGAGTTCTATGACTGGAAGAACAGTTACTATGATATTCGTAAACGACATTATTAAATCGTCCACTAAACCTATCAATAAGTTGAGGAATTAGTCCAATTTCTGGGGCAAGTATCAAACAACTTTTTTTCTTAAGAAATTGATCTTCCGCAATTCTCATATAAACTTCTGTTTTACCTGATCCTGTTTCACCCCATAGAAGCAACACATCTCCTGGTTTCATTGCGTGAAATTCTTGCAATGCAATTTTTTGCTCATTTGTAAGATTTGGTTTCTTAGATGCAATATGATTATTTAAAAAAGAATTTAATTTAGTATTTATATTTTTTTTCCTTTTTGATTTAACAAGGTAATTTTTACTGACCATTGAATTTATCTGAGTGTAATTAAAACCAGATTTTATTAATTCACTTTGCCAATTACCTTTTTCAGGCAAAGTATTTATTAAAGAAAATTCTTTTTTGGTTAATTCATTTTTCTTAATATCAAATTCTTTTTTGGTTTCAATCCATATTTGATCTTTTAAACCTTGAGAAATATTCTTATGTTTACCGATCCAGCCAGGAGGAAATGCCGTTTTAAACATTTTTAAATTACTCACCATATAAAGCGAAGCTAGTGACTCTACCCATTGTCTCCAAGAGTCATCAATTATTTTTTTCTGCAAAATACCTTCAACAAACAAATATCTTATACTTTTTTTTCCAGTAATATTAGATTCATCTTTATTAATTTTCGAAAAGTATTTTTTTGAGATCACCAACCCATTCAATAGTCTCCCTCTAAGTTTCACACTCACAATATCCCCAACTTCTACCCCAAGATTATTTCCATCTAAATAGTAAAAACTTTCATTACTACTACCTGTATCAAGCAAAATTTCCAATTTGTAGGAGATATTTAATAACTGATTACTTGCCGGCTTCAAAACTTTTTCTTAGTATTGGATTGTTGAACATTCCACAAAGTGTTTTTTGCACATTGTAAGTATCCTGCTCTTAAGGGAGACATGAAGCTTTGATCATTGAGTTAAAATTCAAAAATGATCTGCCTGTCTGAGAAATCCCAAGACTTTTTACTTTAGGTAATCTATAGCACTATTTAAATTTTTCAACAATTTAAAAAACTTTTTTTATTCAAATTCTTAAAAAAGTTCTTTCACAAAGAAACCGGGAAATTTACTACTAAATGTACAAATTAGCCCTAAATAAATTTTTATCTAGTTAAATTCACCGTAGAAAGGAGTAAATCATGAGTCCAGTCGCAGCAGAATCAAAAAATTCCAAACCTAGTTCAAAAAAAAAGATTAATAAAAAAATCAATACCAGTTTAGAAGCAGCAGTTGAAGAAAACACTAATAACATTAGTCAAACTTTAAATTCATCTTCTGATCTAAATGAAAGCAACCTAGATAACAGTAATGAATATAGTAATTCTGAAGAAGAAGATAAGGGCCTTGGAAACGTAAAGCTTGGGCCAAAAGGTATATACACTGAAGATTCAATAAGAGTTTATCTTCAAGAGATAGGTAGAATTAGACTTTTAAGACCGGATGAAGAAATTGAACTTGCAAGAAAAATTGCTGATTTACTCCAATTAGAAGAAGTCGCAACTCAATTTGAATCAGAAAAGGGGCATTTCCCATCTGTTAGAGAGTGGGCTGAATTAATAGATATGCCTCTTTCCAAATTTAGAAGAAGACTTCTTTTGGGAAGAAGAGCTAAAGAAAAAATGGTTCAATCAAATTTAAGATTGGTTGTTTCAATTGCGAAGAAATATATGAATAGAGGTTTATCATTTCAGGATTTAATTCAAGAAGGCAGTTTGGGTCTGATTAGAGCAGCGGAAAAATTTGACCATGAAAAAGGTTACAAATTTTCTACTTATGCCACCTGGTGGATTCGTCAAGCGATCACTCGAGCGATCGCGGATCAAAGCAGAACAATTAGATTACCTGTGCACTTATACGAGACAATCTCAAGAATTAAAAAAACCACAAAAGTACTTAGCCAAGAATTCGGAAGGAAGCCAAGTGAAGAAGAAATTGCTGAAAGTATGGAAATGACCATTGAAAAATTACGATTCATAGCCAAAAGTGCTCAGCTACCTATTTCTTTAGAAACTCCAATAGGCAAAGAGGAAGACTCAAGACTAGGAGATTTCATAGAGGCTGATATAGAAAATCCAGAACAAGATGTTTCTAAAACTTTATTAAGAGAAGATTTAGAAGGAGTACTAGCAACTCTAAGCCCAAGGGAAAGAGATGTTCTTAGATTGAGATATGGAATTGATGACGGAAGGATGAAAACTCTTGAAGAAATTGGACAGATTTTTGATGTGACGAGAGAGCGAATTAGACAAATAGAGGCAAAAGCTCTAAGAAAACTTAGACATCCAAATCGAAATGGGGTTTTAAAAGAATATATAAAATAAAAAAAGTTAAGTAAAATATTCAGCTTTAAAAACTTGCAAAAGAATAGCTTAAAATAAACTCGACTTTATTTTTAATTCAAACTCAAAATAATATTTAATGACTAATTTTAAGCTGAGAATAGCTAGTAGAAGAAGTAAACTAGCAATGGTTCAAACTTTATGGGTTAAAGATCAACTAGAAAAAAATATTCCAAATTTAGAGGTATCTATAGAAGCTATGGCAACTCAAGGTGACAAGATCCTGGATGTAGCCTTAGCAAAAATAGGCGACAAAGGCTTATTTACAAAAGAACTTGAAGCACAAATGCTAGTAGGCCATGCAGATATAGCAGTACATTCTCTGAAAGATTTACCAACCAATTTACCTAATGGCCTTAAATTAGGATGCATTACAAAAAGGGAAGATCCTGCAGATGCTTTAGTAGTCAGCAAAAAAAATGACTGTTATAAATTAGAAACCTTACCTGAAGGTTCGATTGTTGGAACAAGCTCTCTAAGAAGACTTGCACAATTAAGAAATAAGTATCCACATCTTGTTTTCAAAGATATCAGGGGAAATGTTATTACAAGAATTGAAAAATTAGATGCTGGAGAATTTGATTGTATAATTCTTGCGGCCGCTGGTTTAAAGAGATTAGGCTTTGAATCAAGAATTCACCAGATAATCCCAAGTGAAATTTCCCTTCATGCCGTTGGCCAAGGAGCTTTAGGCATTGAATGTAAATCTGATGATAAAAAAGTTTTAGAAATTATAAATGTCTTAGAAGATAAGCCCACTAGTCAAAGATGTCTGGCAGAAAGAGCTTTTTTAAGAGAGCTTGAAGGTGGATGCCAAGTCCCAATAGGTGTTAATAGTAATATTGATAATGGACAACTTTACCTTACTGGTATGGTAGCCTCTCTTGATGGAGAAAGACTTATAAAAGATCAAGTTATTGGCAATATTAATGACCCTGAACTGGTAGGCATAGAACTAGCAAAGAGACTAAAGCTCCAAGGTGCCGACAAAATACTAAGCGAAATATTTGAAGAATTTAGAGAAAACAAAAATTAGTTAATTTACTAATTTCGGATCAATTTCTTTTTCGTATCTCTCTTCACAATCTTTAATCACTTTAACAGCTTCTTCTACCCCAAAAAAACCATTAACGGTACATGTTCCAGGTTTTTTTAGATCTTTGTAGTGCTCCCAATAATACTTTGTTTCTTTTAACCAATGCTCTCCAAGGTCTTCATAACTTGAGATATGATCCATTCTTTTATCATCTGCGAGAACCGCTATTACCTTATCATCGACCTCTCCACCATCATCAAATTTCATCACCCCAATAATCCTTGCCTCCACAATAGATCCAGGTATCAATGGCTCAGTTACACTAACAATTTCGACATCAAGTGGATCTCCATCTTCATCCCATGTCCTTGGTATACATCCATAAGCGAAAGGATAAGCTAGTGAAGAATAACCTACCCTATCAAGTTTAAGGTGGCCCGTTTCTGTAATTAATTCATATTTATTTATGGTATTAGAGTTCAATTCAACAATAGTGTTAATTATTGTATTCGAGCTATCAGTAAAGGCGTTTAGTATATGCAATAAATTTGGTGTAACCCTGCTTGGGGGTTGATTAAGGTTTGCCATCAAGAAATAATTTTTACTTATTTTACATCCTCACGCTTAACCAAATTCTTTAAAAGTAATTTTTCAGCAAAAATCATTTATTTTAGACCTTAAATGATTAATGAAATAGTTTGGTGATAGCTCTTCGTTAGTGACCGTTTTTATCAATTCCATAGAATTAACTGATCTACCATATTTATGGACATTATTTCTTAACCAAAAGATAATTTTTTGATATTCACCATTTTGGATTAAATCATCTATCAAACCAATGTCTCTTTCCATTTGAGAAGATATTTGCGCACTTATAAGATGACCTAACAAATATGAAGGGAAATATCCAAACGCACCTTCACTCCAATGAACATCTTGAAGACAACCTTCTGAATCATTAGATGGTTTTATTCCTAAAAGTTCGCCATATCTTTTATTCCATTCCTCTGGAATATCCTCAGCAGGTAACCCTCCCTCAATTAAATCTATCTCAAGTTCGGTTCTAACTAAAATGTGTAACCCATAGGTCAATTCATCTGCCTCAACCCTATTTAATCCTGCTTCCAAATGATTAATAGATTTCCAAAGTTCTAAATAATTATTATGAGAACATCCAGCCGAAACAAATTTATCAAAAAATCTTTTTGAAAAAGATTTGGATTTAACTATTCTATTTTCCCAAAATAAAGATTGACTTTCATGAATACCCATAGAGGTTGCTTGACCTAAAGGCCAAGCAAACCATTGATGACTTTGAGATGGTAAGCCCTGCTCATAAATAGAATGCCCCCACTCATGAGCAGTTGCTAAAAAACTTGATAATGGTTCACCTTCAACAATTCTTGTCGTAATCCTGTAATCATTAGGCCCTAATGTAATCGAAAAAGGATGGGGAGATTTACCAACAACAACTAGATCTTTATCTCTCCCAAACTCATCAAGTAATTGAGAACATAAATTATGTTGAGAGTCTGGACTCAAATCCCAGTGATATTTCTTAGATTTATTAATCCCTCTAATCAACTCTGGGAGAGTATATTTCAAAGGCTGAAACATTTTATTCAGCCACTTTAAAGTTAATTCAGGCTCAAAGGGTTGGGCTAAAGTTTCCCATGGTGAATATTGATCTGATATTTGTTTTGCCTCTTCAATCCGCAATTTAACTAATTCTTCAAAGAAAGGAAGAAAAATTTTAAAATCTGATTTTTCCTTAGCTTCTTGCCAGCTTTCATACCCTTTAGATTTTGCCTTTGCTAGAGACTCAACTAATTTAGGATCTAAATTTCTTTCTCTATTAAATTCCTTCAATAAAAGACTAATATTTCTTTCTTTATCTTTTATAAAAAGTTGATTATCGGAATTTTGTTCAATATCTGCTAGTTCATTTTTAGCAGATTGTATTAAATTAGAAAATTCCTCGGAAGAATTTCTTTCATGCAATACTTTTGCAATATAAGTAAGTTGTTCAGACCTCCAAGAAGCACCTTTCTTTGGCATTCCAGTATTCTGATCCCAATAAAGTGCATTTTGGATTGAACCTAATATTTGAGTTTCTTTAAGATAAGCCCCCAGCTTATTCCATTGAATTTCGGCCAAAAATTTATAAATAAAGTTAATTCATCTTAAGATAAAAATTTTTGATGTATGCATTAAACATACATAGTTTATCCATAATAGAATATAAGTTAATTGAGTTTTTATTTATATGGAACAAATATTTTCAAAGTTAGAATTTATCACTAGTGGTGAGGGTTTTATTGACATAACAAATAATTTAAATTTGTTTATAAAAAAAAATAATTTTGATTCAGGAATTTTAAATTTAACTTCACTCCATACTAGTTGCAGCTTAACTATTAATGAGAATGCTGATCCAAACGTACTAAGAGACTTAAAAAAATATATACAATCTATAGTCCCGTATAATTCCTATTTAACATTATCAAAAAATAGAGAAGAAATTTCTTATAAACATTATCAAGAAGGAGCTGACGATATGCCAGCGCATATTAAAACATCTTTAACAAATACTTGTTTATCTTTGAGTTTTCAGGAAGGCAATATTATGCTTGGTACATGGCAAGCAGTGTATTTATGGGAACATAGATTTGATCAAAAAGAAAGGGTTTTAAATGTACATATAATTGGTGAGAAAAAGGCAAAATATTTATAATGTAATTAATAAAAACTAAAATTAATTATTAAATGAAACCTTACCTTTTGAAAGATGAAGAATTGAAGGAATTAGTTGTCAAAATACCCGGCTGGGAAATTAAAAATGAACAAATCCAGAGAGAATTTAAATTTTTTAATTTCATTGAAGCCTTCTCATTTATGACTAAAGTTGCTTTAATTTGCGAAAAATATAACCATCATCCTAATTGGGAAAACGTTTATTCAAAAGTAATAATAAGGTTAAGTACTCATGATTTGGGGGGCTTAACAAATCTGGATCAAACATTAGCTTCAGAAATAAATAAAGTTTTCGATCAATAAAATTACAAATTTAAATTCATTTATTAAAAGAATTCGTCAAAATGTCTAAAAATTTATTACCTGTTACGATCATTAGTGGATTTTTAGGATCTGGAAAAACTACACTTTTAAATCATATTTTAAAGAATCAAGTTGGTCTTAAAACAGCTGTTTTGGTTAATGAATTTGGAGAGATAGGAATAGATAATGACTTAATAATAGAAGGCTCAGAAGATATGATCGAATTAAATAATGGCTGTATATGTTGCTCTATTAACGGTGAATTATTAAATACAGTATCCAAAGTTTTGGAAAGATCTGAAAAAATAGACTATTTGATTGTTGAGACTACTGGGCTAGCAGATCCATTACCAGTAGCAATGACTTTTGCAGCTGGAGATCTTAGAGAAAAAGTAAGATTAGATTCAATCATCACTGTTATTGATGGAGAAAATTTCGATTTTGAAATTAATAATACAAGTGTGGCTTATTCTCAGATCTTATACGGAGATATCCTTCTTCTAAATAAATGTGATTTAGTCAAAGAAGAACATTTAAAGAAAGTAGAAAAATTTATAAATAAAATAAAAAAAGAACCAAGGATATTGAGATCAACCAATAGTGAAGTTGGATTACAAACAATAATGAGTGTAGGTCTATTTGAAACAG
>CACJUL010000016.1 GCA_902596585.1 uncultured Prochlorococcus sp. | reverse complement strand
TCAAATGAAGGTGTCATATTTTATTCGGAGCAAATAACTACAAAATCAGCCACATTAGAAACTTTGATTAAATTAAAGGAATTAGGAGTAGCTTCCAATAGGATTTTATTAATAACTTCTATTTGTTCAAATAAAGGGTTAAATGAAATTGCGAAATTGTTCCCTAGTCAGGTAATCTACACCTCTTGCATAGATGAGGAAGACCAAAACACAAAATTATTGGTACCAGGTATTGGAAATCCTTTATTGCGTTTGAGTACTATATTTCAAGATAAGAACTAATATAGAATATAGGAGTAAATATTTTAACAATGTCTGAATACAGAGATTCGTCTTCAAATAATCTTTTATCATTAATAAGCGGTGCTTTTATTGGAGCAGCTGGTCTAGCTTGGTGGTTAATATCCGAAGCAGACAAAAGAAAGGAGGAAAAAAAACAAAAGGCAATGATGTATTCCTCTCGAATTCAAGACGGTTCTGAAGCGATTGATTCAAATGAAAATATAAATGAAGTTGAAGGAGAGAATCTTGAAAAGAAAGTTGAGCAACTTAATTCCGCAATTGCTGATGTGAGGAAGCAACTTGAGGAGTTAGGGCAATAGAATAAAAAAGGTTCTCGAATAATATGAATAAACTCAGATCATCTGCAATAACCCAAGGTGTGCAAAGATCCCCTAACAGATCGATGCTAAGAGCTGTTGGATTTAATGATGAAGATTTTAATAAACCTATTATTGGAGTTGCAAATGGATACAGCACCATAACACCATGCAATATAGGTTTAAACAAGTTAGCTCTCAGATCTGAAGAGTCAATAAGAAGATCCGGTGGAATGCCTCAAATGTTTGGGACTATCACAGTAAGCGATGGCATTTCTATGGGCACAGAGGGAATGAAATATTCCTTAGTTTCAAGAGAAGTTATTGCTGATTCAATTGAAACAGCATGTAACGCTCAGAGTATGGATGGAGTGCTTGCCATAGGTGGATGTGACAAAAATATGCCAGGTGCCATGATAGCAATTGCAAGAATGAATATTCCCTCAATTTTCATTTATGGCGGGACAATTAAACCAGGGAAACTACATGGAGAAGATCTTACCGTTGTTAGTGCATTTGAAGCCGTTGGACAATTAACATCAGGCAAAATTAATGAAGAAAGGCTAATCCAAGTTGAGAAAAATTGTATTCCTGGTGCTGGTAGCTGTGGAGGGATGTTTACGGCTAATACAATGTCTGCAGTTATAGAAGTATTAGGCTTAAGTCTTCCTCACAGTTCAACCATGGCTGCTGAAGATCTTGAAAAAGAACTGAGTGCAGATAAAAGTGCGGAGATATTAGTCTCCGCGATAGAAAAAAATATAAGACCTTTAGACCTAATGACTAAGAAAGCATTTGAAAATGCGATATCAGTCATTATGGCAATTGGAGGATCAACAAATGCGGTACTACATATCTTGGCCATTGCAAATACTGCAGGAATAGATATCAACATTAACGATTTTGAGAGAATAAGACAAAAAGTACCCGTTATTTGTGACCTTAAACCGAGTGGAAAATATGTGACGGTAGACCTACATAATGCAGGTGGGATTCCACAAGTAATGAAAATACTTTTAAATGCAGGATTAATTCATGGTGAATGTAAAAATATTGAAGGCAAAACCATCTCAGAATACCTACAGAATATTCCAGATAAGGCTCCAACAAATCAAAATGTTATAAGAGACATAGACGATCCTCTTTATAAAAAAGGACATCTAGCAATTTTAAAAGGCAACTTAGCAAGTGAAGGTTCTGTAGCAAAAATTAGTGGAGTAAAAAACCCTGTATTAACAGGTCCAGCAAAGATTTTTGAAAGTGAAGAGGATTGTTTAAAATCTATATTGAATAATGATATCAAAGCTGGTGATGTTGTTGTAATCAGGAACGAAGGGCCTGTAGGAGGACCAGGTATGAGAGAGATGTTAGCTCCTACATCTGCAATTGTTGGTCAAGGCCTCGGAGAGAAGGTAGCCTTAATAACCGATGGGAGATTTAGCGGGGGTACTTATGGTCTCGTTGTGGGTCATATAGCCCCAGAGGCTGCTGTTGGCGGAAATATTGCTCTAATAAAACAAGGTGATTTAATTACGGTAGATGCTGTAAAACAACTAATTGAAGTTGATTTATCTGACGAAGAATTAGAAAAAAGAAAAAAAGATTGGGTAAAACCTAAACCAAAATATAAAAGAGGGATATTATCAAAATATTCCAAAATTGTAAGCACATCGAGTTTAGGGGCTGTTACTGATTTATGAATCAGCTCAACGTTTAATTTTTTAATCAAAAAAGCTTTTTATCCTATTTGCTAAGTTTTCCAATCTAGCGCTGTATTTTGGTGAAATGCATTTTTTTCCATTATTGCTATTCATCCACAATGTTTTAACTCCACACCATAAAATTGGTTCATCAGGAAAATTAAGCTTTGAGATAACTAAAACTAACTCTTTATTAGATTTAAAAAGTTCTAATTCAAGATCATATATTTCTAATCTTTTACCTTCTTTATCTCGACATAAGATATTAACAGTCAAATCAATATCTTCTTCTTCAATTTCGTATTCACCATTTATTTTTACGACAGAATGAACAAAAGGTTTATTTGTTAAATCTGCTGACTTAGCAATTAAGCTCTCTATATTTTTTGGTGGATTTTCAAATAACACTTATTGATTTAATTAAAACTTTTATGGAACCCTGTTTAAATTCATTATTAAGTAATCCATCATCACCAAACTTAGAGTGGAGTAGTTGCAATCTTCTAATTTTAGAAGGCTTGAATTTAAATGGGAACCGTACCTTATTAGCTCTTACTGAAGGTTTTAGCTCACTAAACGGAATTTGAACATTTGTTATTCCGAATTTTTTTGTTGGGAATGATTTAATCCATCTAAGACCACCAGGAATAAATTCGGTTAGTCCAAGAAGATCATCTTCACAAGCAACAGCAAATTTAAAAGTTCTTCCTTGTCCGTCAATATTTAATTCGAAGGATGAATATTCAGACACGTTTAAAGAGGGTTTATAAATAGGCGATCTACAACTAACAAATCCTCCAGCTTTCTCGACAATATTACCCTTTAATAACAAACCAGAATTTGAAACTTCACAAAAAGCTGAACTTGATCCGCCCATAACAGTATCATTTAATGTTTTCCAACCATTGAACTCCTTTTTAAGGAATAAAAAATTTTTCTTACTCATTAAATAGTTTAAATTACAAATAGACTTTAACTAAATTTCTAATTCTTTTGCTGAATCCTGATCGCAAAATATTGAAATTTGATTAATAGATTTTATTAATTTTGATGGTGTTCTATCTGGCGGCTCTTTTTCATCTAACAACCTCTCAAGAGCAATTCTTTTATTAGCTCCACTCACCAAAAATACTATCTTTGATGAGGCTGAAAGGACCTTTGGCGTTAATGAAATTCTTTTTAATCCTTTGCCTTCGTTAAAAATCACAAAATCATCTACATTGTTATTTTTTTGATAAGGAAATAGTGAAGCTGTATGACCATCGTCTCCAAGACCTAATAAAGTCAAATCAAATGAGGGAGGGTTAGATCCGCATTTTTCAAATAATTTAGAAATAAATTGATTTTTGGTAGTTTCAAGATCAGCGTTTAAATCATTGAAAATTTCATAAAAATATGCTTTAGATCCAAAATTAGTTAACAACGAATTTCTCAACATTAACGAGTTACTTAATTCTGAATTTGGATCAACACATCTTTCATCTCCTAAAAAGACATCAACCATATCCCATCGAAGATCATAATTAGATAAGAAATGATACACAGATTTAGGAGTTGAACCTCCACTTACACAAAATTTGAATCTGTCTTTCTTTTTTAAAGTATGAATAATATGGCTTTGAATAAACTTAAAAACAGCTGTTGATAGTTCTAACTTGTCTTTGTATATATTTAAGGTGTATCCATTTTTGACCTTTTCAATCATTTCATCCATTCAGTATGAAAACTACCTTCCTTATCAATTCTTTCATATGTATGAGAGCCAAAACAGTCTCTCATTGCCTGAACAAGATTCTGAGGAAGTCTATTGGTTCTATAACTATTTAAATAATCTAAAGTACTGGACAGGCATGGGACTGGAATACCAGCTTTTGTGGATAAAGAAACTACATTAGCTAAGTTATCTAATCTCGTCGCAATTTCATTATTGAACCAATCATCAAAAATTAAATTTTTTAGATTGGGGTCTTTGTTATAAGCATCTTGAATTTTACTTAATAATTTTGATCTAATTATGCAACCACCTTTCCATATCTGAGCAATTGACGGCATATTCAAACCATAGTTATATACTGAAGATGCTTCTCTTAAGATATCCATACCTTGGGCATAGCTAGCAATTGTGGCAAGTACTACAGCATCAAATAAAGGTTTCATTCCATCTGATATATTTCCTAAATTAAAATCCTCTATCTCTTTAGATGGAATAGTTTTTTCAATCTCACTACGTTGTTCTTTTAAAGAACTCATTACTCTTGCATTTAAAGATGCATAAATAGTTGGGACTGATACCCCAAGTTCTAAAGCACTTACCACAGTCCATAACCCAGTACCTTTCTGGCCAGCTTTATCTAATATTTTCTCCACGACATCATCTCCAGTAATCTCATCTTTTGTATTTAGACAAATCTCTGTGATCTCAACAAGATAAGAAGCTAATTCATCAGTATTATTCCAAATACCAAATACCTCTGACATCTGCTTTCCATTCATTCCTTTGACTCTCTTCATGAGGTCATAAGCTTCTGCGAGTATTTGTTCTATTCCATATTCAATTCCATTATGAACAGTTTTTACAAAATGACCTGAGCCTCCTGGGCCAACATATGCGACACATGGTCCGTCTTCAACTTTGGCAGCCATTTTTGTTAATAAGCTTTCTATTGCATCATATGAAGCCTTTGTACCGCCAGGCATCATACTTGGCCCTTCTAGAGCACCTTTGGCACCTCCTGAGACTCCCATTCCAATGTATCCAAAGCTTTTGCTTTCAAGAGTATTTACTCTTCTTTCTGTATCTTTAAATTGAGAATTACCGCCATCTATTAATAAATCTCCTTCCTCGAGATATCCAGAAATATTGTCTATAACAGCATCTGTTGCGGGCCCGGCTTTTACCATCATTAGAATTCTTCTAGGCCTCTCTAACTTATTAACAAATTCTTGAAGAGTTTCAGCTCCCTCTATATTCTTTCCAAGGCCACGACCTTGTAAAAACTCTTCAGTTTTTGAGTAAGTTCTATTAAAAACTACACTAGAAAAACCATTTCTCTCTGCGTTAAGAACTAAATTTTCGCCCATAACACCAAGACCTATTAAACCAAAGTGTGCCTTGGACATAAAAAATAAAAAACTCAATAAATATAGTGTGCCTGCAACTCAACAAAATTGCTCAAAAAAAGTACTTATGTCAGCGAAAAATGATCGAAAAGATCTAAATAACAGTTCCGTTTGTAATAGTTGCATTTTTAACTACTACAACAATTCCATTCCTTATATAGAAGCCTAATTCTGGCTTATCAGCTTCTTCTACTCGATCTTTATTAATGATCACTACATTATCACCAATCCTTGTATTCTTATCAAGAATTGCTCTTTTTACAGTAGTTCCTTCACCTACTCCAAGAGGCGTTCCGCCTCCCTTTCTTAATTCAATCCTCTCTTCAGGCGATTCAAAGAAATCGGCACCCATTACTAGTGTGTCCTCTAGAACCGAATCACTTTCAATCCTGCTTCTTACACCTAAAACACAATGTAAAATACTGCATGACTTTAAGATTGTACCTTCACAGACTATTGAATCAGTAATTTGAGCATCTACAAGTTTAGAAGGAGGGAGAAATCTAGGTCTTGTATAAATTGGAAATTTCTCATCATAAAAACTAAATGGTGGTTTTGGTTGCTCAGTCAATGCAAGGTTTGACTCAAAGAATGCTCCAATAGTTCCGATATCCTCCCAATAATCATCGAATACATAACTTTTAAGAGAATCACCTCTATTTAGGGCTTCAGGAATTATGTCTTTACCAAAATCGGTATAACTAGGAAATTTATTAAGTAGATCAAAAAGAGTATTTCTGCTAAAAACGTAAATACCCATAGATGCCAGATAAGGTTTTTCTGCGGCTGATTCCTTAGTTAATCCAAATTTTGAAGTATCTAACGCCATTGCTTTCAACTTCTCACCAGTTGGCTTTTCACTAAATTCTTTAATATTTCCTAAATCATCTGTTCTCATGAGGCCAAAACCTTCTGCCTGAGCTTCATCAACAGGTAATGCTGCAACAGTTAAATCAGCTCCATTATCTCTATGATGTTGAACAAACAAACTATAATCCATCCTGTACAGTTGATCTCCAGACAATATCAAATACTCATCAACATCCCATTCTTGAAATAACCATTGGTATTTTCTTACAGCATCAGCAGTACCTTCAAACCATTTTGGACTATCAGGTGTTTGTTGAGCCGCCAAAACCTCCACAAATCCTTGGCCAAAAGGTCCATTTAGATTATAAGTTCTTCCGATATGTCTATTTAGAGATGCACTATTGAACTGAGTCAATACGTACATTTTTTCAATACCAGAATTAATACAGTTACTAATTGGTATATCAATTAAACGATACTTACCTGCCAATGGTACAGCAGGTTTAGCCCTCATTTTTGTCAGTGGGTAAAGTCTAGAACCTTTTCCTCCTCCGAGGATGATGGCCAAAACACGCTTCATTCAATCTAATGGAGGTAGATATACAACTACTTAAAGTAACTGATTATGGGCAGATTTAGAAATAGGAATGGTCAGTTTGCAAAGGTATTTTGATAAATCACTGGAAAAACTTAATATAAATAAAGAAATTTAGCTATTTTTATCCTCTTCCACCAAAGAAAACAATTTTTCAACAATTTTTAGAGAAGCTTGTCTTTCTTCTCTTGATTGAGGACTTCTTAACTTAGTGACAGGCGTATGGAGTATTTTATTGATAATGCCTTTAGTCAGTGCTTCAACAACTTTTCTTTCTCTAGCTGAAAAATCTGGTCCCATCCTACTAAGTGCTTTTTGTAATTCTTCTTTTCTAATTAACTCTAGATCGGATCTAAGTTTATTAATTACTGGAACCGCCTCTAAACTTGCCCACCATTCTAGAAAAATGATTCTTTCTTCCTCGACTAAAGATTCCGCTTCCTTTGCTATTTTCTGTCTAAATTCTTGATTTCTTGAGACGACTTCTTGCAAGTCATCCACATCAAATGATTTTACAAATTGATGTTGTTTCACATCATTAGATATATTTCTCGGCACACCAATATCAATAAATTTAAGTTTATTACTCAAATCTAATTTTTCAATTTTAGCTAGATCAATTATTGGCTCTTCGGAAGCGGTACTAGTAAAAACAAGAGAAGATATTGATATACTTTCATCTAATTCGTTTAAACCTTTACAAACAATCTCTAAGTCGGGGAAGTCCACCGCAAGATTTAAAGCTCTATCAATATTTCTATTGACAAGAATAAGTTTATTACATCCTTTTGATTTCAAATGTGTTACCAAAAGCCTACTCATTCGTCCAGCGCCAACCACTAGAACCTTCTCTGATTCCAAACTCATAAGAGAATCTAAGCCATTTTCTTGGCCAATTTTTAATTGGGCAAGTTCTACAGCTGCTGAACTAATTGATACAGCACCAGTTCCTAAATTTGTTTCGGATCTAACTTTTTTACCTGTACTAACAGATTGGGTTAACAATCTATTAAGAATAGGCCCTGTAGATTGATTCTCTTGACCTAATCTCATCATTTTTTTTACCTGAGAAAGGATTTGTCCTTCTCCTAAAACGAGGCTATCTAATCCTGCCGATACCTTCATTAAATGCAAAACGGCATCTTCTTGTCTAAAGCAAAAAAGATGAGGATTTAAATCTTCAAAAACAATTCCGGAGTAATCTGATATAAATTCTTTAATAGATGAAATACCAGTATTTTTATCTTTAACAAGTGCATATATTTCTAGCCTATTACAAGTACTTAAAATTGACACCTCTAATACATCGTTGAAAGTTTTTAAGGCTTTCAATGATTCTGTTATGGATTGGTCAGGAATACTTAACTTCTCACGCACTTCAACAGGTGCCGTGCGATGACTTAGTCCGACGACAACAATATGCATAAAATCAAATGTGAATTTTTAAAGGCTGATACTCTTAGCACCATCTTTAATATGGACGGTATTAGTGAATCTTGCAGTACTATCTAATGTACTAATTACTAGACTGCTTGTTCTAACACAATCCCTCTCAAACTTCACTCCGTCAAATAATAATCCATCAGTTATTCCACTTCCTGCGAACACAACGTTCTCTCCTGATGCTAATTCATTCGCTTCATATATTTTATCTATATTGGTTATGCCCATTTCATTAAGGCGTTTAATGTTTCCTTCTTTTGTGTAATCAGCCCATTCGGAAGTTTGAGCGATTGCTGGATCATAAACTAATTGTCCTTGAAAGTGTCCACCAAGTGCTCTCATTGCAGCAGCTGAAATAACACCCTCTGGTGCAGCTCCTATACCCATTAAGCAATGTGTTCCAGTCCCAGCAAAGCCACATGCAATAGCTGCTTGAACATCACCATCAGAAATCGGTTGTACTTTTGCACCACATCCTCGAATCTCTTTGATTAAATCTTTATGCCTAGTTCTATCCATTACAACAACAGTAAGCTCATCAATAGAAAGACCCAAGCAATCACTTAGAATCTTCAAGTTTTCAGTAGCCGAATTTCTAATATCTACTTTACCTTTAGCAGCAGGAGGCGCTGCTAGTTTGTTCATGTAAAAATCAGGAGCATTGAAAAGACCACCCGTATCAGAGGCAGCTAAGACTGCCATAGAACCTCTTTGATTATTCGCACAAAGATTTGTACCTTCACAAGGATCTACTGCAAAGTCAACCCCTGGGCCACTTCCACTTCCAACCTCTTCTCCTATATAAAGCATAGGTGCTTCATCTCTCTCACCTTCTCCAATAACAATTTTCCCTTTCATTTCAATTTTGCCCATTCGCAATCTCATTGCTTCGACAGCTGCAGCATCAGCTTCATCTTTTTGACCAAGTCCTGTTAATTTTGCTGATGCAATAGCTGCTTGCTCGACAACTTCGAGAATTTCTTGAATTAAAGTTTGATTCACAATTAAATTTTTTTGAGGATTTTCTAAAAGGTTTTGAGTATGATCTCATAAAAAATGTAAATTTTATGAGAATTATTTTGCTAAAAAGTTTTTTTTACTCTTTACAGCTGTTACTTTATCAGGCCGTGACTTGAAATTAGGAATAAACAACTAAATATAGTATCTTTATTAAATATTTTAAAAATTAAAAAATTAAATGACTGCGTCAAATCAAACAAATTTAGCTGGTGTTAATAGACCAATTCAAATAATTCCTTCCGTTTTACCCGCTGATTGGGCAAATATGGGGGCATGTGTGAAAGAGCTTGAGGAAGCTGGTGTAGATAGAATTCAGTTTGATGTGATGGATGGGAATTTCGTACCAAATCTTACATTCGGTCCTGAAATGATTGCTGCATGCAGGAAATATTGCAATGTCCCTTTTGAAACTCAATTAATGGTGAGTCAATACAATTGTGAAACAATGCTTGAATCTTATGTAAACGCTACTAAAGGGGTTAATGGTGAACCAGGAGTTGTAATAGCTCATGCCGAAGCAAATATACATTTACATAGAGTTCTCGGAAGGATAAGAGATCTAGGAGGATCTCCTTCTGTTGCATTAAACCCTCATACTCCTTTTGAAATGATTAAAAACATTATGGATATGGTGGATCATGTTTTAGTTATGACAGTTAATCCAGGCTTTGGTGGACAAGCTTACATACCAACAATGCTTAATAAAATCAGAGAGATAAGAAACTTTATTATCGAAAAAAACTTAAATATAGATATTGAAGTTGATGGAGGGATAAAAGCAAATTGGACTATTTCACAATGTGCCGATGCTGGTGCAAATTGTTTTATTGCGGGCAGTGGAATGTTTGCTTACCCAACATTAAAGGAAGGATGTGATGATTTAAGAAAAGTTGCTCAAG
This sequence comes from uncultured Prochlorococcus sp., assembly GCA_902596585.1. Classification (GTDB taxonomy): domain Bacteria; phylum Cyanobacteriota; class Cyanobacteriia; order PCC-6307; family Cyanobiaceae; genus Prochlorococcus_A. The sequence continues at coordinate 13,118 of CACJUL010000016.1, read as the reverse complement.
AGGCACAAAATGGGAAGGTTCTTTCAGAACCATAATCATTACGATAATAAATCAACAAATCAGCCAAATATCCATCCATAACTATGTAAACCTATTCCCAAAAAATTTACGCCTATATAACAAACTAGTACCACTAAAAAACCTATTGTAGCAAGTAAGGCAGGCTTTCTTCCTTGCCAACCTTTACTAATCCTCATATGCAGATATGCGGCATAAAACAACCATGAGATAAATGCCCATGTTTCTTTTGGATCCCAACTCCACCAAGTTCCCCATGCCTCATTAGCCCAAACTGCACCAGAAATTAAACCTAGAGTTAAAAGAACAAATCCTACTAATATTGATTGATAACTCAATGTATCTAATTGTTCTGAATGAGAAAATTCAACAGGATCAAAAATTTCATTTGGAGTAAGATTGCTTGTTATTTTGTAGCCTCCTATGCCAGTGGAACTACTTCTAATCTGTAAAGGTTGATTTTTGTTAATAAATAGAACAGAAGTTGATAGCAAAGAACCTATTATTAGTGCCGAATAACTAAGCATTACAACACTAACATGCATTATTAACCAGCTAGATCTTAGAGCTGGAACTAGATTAGAAGATAATTTCAAATCTTCAGGCAAAACGAAACAAGCAAATGCAACAGTAAGCAACTCAATAGATATAGCTATTGAAGGAATAATTGGTGATTGATATTTCCTTTCAATTAAAAGTTGTCCCATTGAGATCCCCCAAGTAAGAAAATAAAGAGATTCATATAAATTGCTTATTGGAAAATGTCCAGAAATTGACCACCTAAAAATTAATTGTAAAGCTATAAAAAAATTAACTAAAATCGTAAGTACCCTAACTATAAAAGAAGACTTTTTTTTAAAAACTGCGCTTAATGATATTGGTAAATTAACTAATAAAATATAAAAAACAAGAAGTCCTAAAACTGATACTGGGTCATATATTAAATTTTTCAAGAAACTATCTAGTATCATTCTAGAAATTTAGATCAATTTTACATCTTTTAATACAAACAAATAATAATTTAAATTAATCATGAATGAGTAAACCTTTAATATTAAAGTCTTAAACCTTTAATATTAAAGTCTTAATCTTTTAAGAAGAAGTTCAAAGTCGAAAACTATCTCCAAGATAATACTTTTTCACAATTGGATTATTAGCTAATTCACGTGATGTTCCATAAGCCAAGATTCTTCCCTCACTTAAAACATATGACTTATTTGTAATTAAAAGGGTTTCTCTAACATTATGGTCTGTAATAAGAATGCCAACTCCATTATTACTTAATTTAAGAATTAATTTTTTTAAATCATTGACAGCCAAAGGATCAATTCCCGCGAATGGTTCATCTAACAACAAATATTTAGGTCCTTTTCTTCCAACGGAAAGCGCTCTCGCTATTTCACACCTTCTTCTTTCTCCGCCTGATAGTTGAAAGCCATAATTATCAACAAATTTATTCAAATTAAATTCATTTATTAATTGTTCTCTCCTGTTTCTTAATGCTGCAAAACTATAGGATGAATTTTGTAGAGCCAAATCAATGTTATCCCTAACAGTGAGGTCTCTAAAGATACTTGCCTCTTGAGTTAAATATCCCAAGCCAAGCCTAGATCTAATTGGTAATGGTAGGTTAGTTATATTTTTATTATTCATTATAATTTTACCTTTATCAGGTTTTATATTTCCCACTGCCAGGTTAAAAGTAGTAGTTTTTCCTGCTCCATTAGGTCCCATTAACCCTACAACTTCTCCTGGAGACACAGTTATTGAGACATCATCTACTATTAACCTCCCTTGTATGTTCAGAGATACATTTTGAATTATTAGGTTCATGTTTCTTGAGACTAATTGTTTATCTCACTTAATTTAAAAAGTTTGTTATGGAGAAAAGGATATATTTCTAGAAAAAATATAGTCATATTAATTAAGAAGTTTCAAAAAAGGTTTGTCGTTTTCATCTAAATTCTCTTTGGATTGTAATTTCCTCAACAAATCCTCCAAGCATAGGCAGAAGGCTTCAAGGTCAATACCTATATTAATATTGGTCCTGGTTTTTATCCTTCCTAAACCTTCTCCAAGCAAAATAGTAGCTCCATTTAAATTCCCCTTACTTAGGTGAAATTGAGAAACGGATACTTGTAATATTCCTTGAATAATTTGTCTTTCATCACCATCAATAGAATTCCAAATCTCCTCAAAAGCATCATGGGCATCATACCATTCATGCTTATTAAACAGATTTAACGCATTACACAGAGAATCTTTTAAACTTGTCCTAACTTCTTCATTCATGAAATTAATAACTAATATTTTTTCTTTTTACTAATTTTTCTCATTCTTATTGAATCAGGTGTAACCTCAAGCATTTCATCAGGTCCAATATATTCGAGTGCTCTTTCAAGCGTAATATCAACAGGTGATTGCAAAGTATCAAGTTCTTCGGCCCCAGCAGACCTCATATTAGTCAACTGCTTAGTTTTACATATATTTAATTCCAGATCTTGAGGTCGATTATTCTCTCCAATTATCATTCCTTTATAAACCTTTACTCCAGGTTTAATAAAATAAACTCCTCTATCTTCCGCGTTTTTTAAAGCATAGAATGTGGCTACTCCTTCTTCAAAAGCAATTAGTACACCATTTCTCCTAGTTTCGAAATCTCCCGTTTTTGGTTTGTACTCATAAAATGAGTGACTCATGATACCTTCACCTCTGGTTATTCGAACAAATTCACCACGAAATCCAATCAGTCCTCTTGATGGAACAAGAAATTCTAATTGAGTCCTCCCATCAGAACTTGTTTGCATATTTTTCATTTCTGCCTTCCTTGATCCTAGTTTCTCGATACATGAGCCAACAGATACCTCAGGCACATCTAAAACCAAAGTCTCTATAGGTTCACATTCAACATTATCAATTTCTCTAAATATTACTTGAGGCTGTGAGATTTGAAATTCGAAGCCTTCTCTCCTCATTGTTTCGATCAAAATCCCTAAGTGTAATTCTCCTCTTCCTGAGACAGAAAATCTATCAGGAGAATCAGTTTCCTCGACTCTAAGTGCAACGTTAGTTAAAAGTTCCTTTTCCAATCTATTTTTTAATTGTCTACTCGTAACAAATTTCCCTTCTTTACCAGCAAATGGGGAATCATTGACAACAAAAGTCATATTCAAGGTCGGTTCATCTACCTTGATTAATGGAAGTGGATGAGGAGAGTCAGGACATGCGATGGTCTCCCCTATATTTACGTCATCAAAACCAGAAACAGCAACTATATCTCCTGCGTATGCTTCATTAATATCAACTCTTTGTAATCCCTCAAATCCTAATAGTTTACTAACCTTACCCTTAATGGTTTTTCCATTTTCTTTTATTAAACTTGCTTGTTGACCATTTTTTATAGTTCCATTATGAATCTTTCCTATTACAATTCTGCCTAAGAAATCAGAATAGTCCAAAGTCGTAATTTGCAGTTGAAGAGGCTTATTGAAGTCCCCCACTGGAGGTGGAACATGTCTAACAATAGCTTCAAATAGAGGCATCATATTGTCACTATTGGATTCCATTTCTTCTTTTGCGAAGCCAGATAGTCCACTTCCAAAAAGATAAGGGAAATCACATTGATCATCGTCAGCGCCTAATTCTAAAAACAAATCTAGAACCTTATCTATTGCTATTTCTGGAACTACTCTTGGTCTATCAATTTTATTTACAAAGATAATAGGCCTTAGTCCTTTCTCTAATGCTTTTTTTAATACAAATCTTGTTTGAGGCATTGGTCCCTCATTGGCATCAACAATTAGCAAACAGCCATCGACCATTCCCAAAACCCTCTCTACTTCTCCTCCAAAATCAGCATGTCCCGGTGTGTCTATTATATTAATTCTGGTATTTTTATAATTAACTGCAGTATTTTTTGAAAGAATTGTTATCCCTCTTTCTCTTTCTAGATCATTTGAATCCATTACACATGTAGGAATAACTTCATTATCTCTAAATATTCCCGATTGCGATAACAATGCATCAACAAGAGTGGTCTTTCCGTGATCTACATGAGCAATAATTGCAACATTTCTAATTTCTTTTACTGAAACTGACATTTATAAAATATACATAAATAATTATTGGGATATCCTTAGGCTAACTCAAAGAATGCTTATTATGAAATTTTCCTACTAAGACTTTAAAAACATAATCATATTGTTTTATTGATTGATCACCTTGATTTATGATTTTCTATTTGAACTTTCAAAAACCTTCAAAGCTTCAATTGAACCCTCATATCGCCAATGCCAGGGTTCGTAATCAATATATTTATTATTTTTGTTGAAGGACAACTTAAAGTGAAACTTTGCGGCATTCTTTAGTAACCATTTGAAAGCATTAGTATTCTCAAATCCTGTCTCAAAGTCCGTTTCTCTTTGAGTAGCATCACCAATATCAATTGCAAAACCAGTACTATGCTCAGAATATCCTGGTGGAGCTGAAACTCTAGCTCTTTCAAAGGCTACTTGATTTCTGATAGATTTTAAAGAATAAAAAATTTCGTTTTGCAAATTTATTGATCTATAGCCACTTAAGAAGACCAAATATATACCATCTTTTCTTGCTTCTTCTCTCATTTTTAAAAGAGAATCTTTCATATCAATATGGACTTCAATGTTGGGCTCAATTAAAACCAGTTTCTCTTTGGAAATTTCTTTATAGGGTAGATGGCCTAAAATTCTGCCGTCCTGATTTTTCTCAGTCTTTGGGAAAAAAATATTCAGAGAAGCAATTTCCATGTTTTCAACAAATCGCAAAACAGTGAGAGAAAAAAGAAGAAAAAGAAATGGAGAAAAAATTATTATTTTTTTTAATAACGAAGAATTAGTATTTCTTAAGTAAGTTCTTTGGGCGAATGGAATTTCAAATTCATCTAAATCCGTTTTTTGTTCCAATATTTAAAGATCAATTTTAAAAACATATTTCGATATTAACTATTATTTTAAGAATTGCACTTTTCTTAGCAAAAAAGATGTAGCTTTTATATACAGTATTTATTTTTTTCATATGTTGAGGGTAGCTGTTATTGGAGGAGGTCCAAGTGGTTCATGTGCTGCAGAAATACTTGCTAAATCTGGAATAAAAACATGGCTCTTCGAGAGAAAATTAGACAACGCAAAACCTTGTGGTGGAGCCATACCACTTTGCATGGTAGAGGAATTTGATTTACCAGAGTCAATAATTGATAGAAAAGTAAGGCACATGAGAATGATTTCTCCTTCGAATAGAGAGGTAGATATAAGTTTAGATAGAGTCTATGGAGAGAGCGATAATGAGTTTATTGGTATGTGCAGAAGAGAAGTAATGGATGCTTTCATGCGCAATAGAGCATCAGACCTTGGCGCCACGTTAATAAATGGACTAGTCACTTCAATTGATACCGGCGAAAATAATCAAGGTCCTTACAAACTCTCATATTCAGATTTTTCGAATGGGGACAAAAAAGGTGAGCTCAAGGAACTTACTGTCGACGTTTTAATAGGTGCTGATGGGGCAAATAGTAGAGTTGCAAAAGCAATGGATGCAGGAGACTACAAAGTTGCTATTGCATTCCAAGAAAGAATTAAATTACCCAAGGAAGAGATGAGTTACTACGAAGATCTTGCAGAAATGTACGTAGGTACTGATGTTTCTCCTGATTTTTATGGGTGGGTATTTCCAAAATATGATCATGTCGCCGTGGGTACGGGAACAATGCAAAAGAATCAGTCGTTAATTAAAGGACTTCAAGAGGGAGTGAGAAATAGAGCAAAAAAAAGACTTGTCAATGGTGAAGTAATAAAGGTAGAGGCACATCCTATTCCTGAACATCCAAGGCCCAGGAGGGTTGTTGGGAGAATGGCATTGGTTGGTGATGCTGCAGGATATGTAACAAAAAGTTCTGGAGAGGGGATTTATTTTGCAGCGAAAAGCGGGCGAATGTGTGCTGAAGAAATTGTAGAAGCCTCAAAAAACGGACAAGAAATTCCATCAGAAAAAGATTTGAAAAATTATCTAAAAAAATGGGATAAAAAATATGGCACAACTTATAAGGTTCTTGAAATCCTTCAAAATATATTCTACAGAAATGATTCAGCGAGAGAAGCCTTTGTAGAAATGTGTGATGACATGGATGTTCAGAGACTAACTTTTGATAGTTATTTATACAAACGAGTTGTTTCTATGAAACCACTTCAGCAACTAAAAATCACAATGCTAACACTAGGTTCAATATTGAGAGGAAAAGCTTTAGCTCCTTTAAATTACAAACCTGTTAAAAGTGCAGTTAGAGAAGATAAAGAAGTTGAAAAAATGTTAGAAAATTATTCAATAAAGGGAGGCATTAAAGTTAAGAGCTCAAAAGTGTAAAGTCTGCGATTTTAAGAGAGTAATTTCTAATTAGGCTCAATAAATTTAGTCTATTATTTCTTATTTTCATATTTTCTGCCATTACCAGAACTCCCTTTTCACTATCAAACATATTTTCAATAGTCTTTATATTAATCTCAAACAAATTTAGAAGTTTCAAATAATTGCAATAATCTTTTTTGAAAAGTTTTTCTAATTTTTTAATAAATTCAAAAACTTTCAATTCACAATCTTTTTCAAAAAGATTTGAGTTCACATAATCTTCTGCCGAGAAAATATTTGTTGGGAGATCACTACTATTAGCTAATTTGCTTACCCGAGTAATTACATTCTGGATATCAACAAAAATTTCCTTTTCTTTATAATCGACAATACACTCAATTCTATTTTTTAGATCAATAAGATTTAATATTCTTTTTTGAGAAACTTCATCAGAAGTACAAACGGCTTTTATTAATTCTTTATTGAGTGATATTTCTTCGAGATGACTTAAAATTCTTTGAACTAAAAAATCATTTAAATCATTTAAAACTTTCTCTTTTGAGAAGTTCAAATTAGGTAAGGAGATTTTCCAAGAATCAATTAGTTCTTTAAATAGATTATCTAAAGGCAAATCAAATTCATAATTCCAAATTATTTTAATCACTCCATTCAAATTTCTTCTCAAAGCATATGGATCAGATGATCCACTTGGACGCTTTCCTGAAATAAAAATACTTATTAAAGTTTCAATCTTATCTGCGATAGAAACTATTGCCCCATATTTTGTAGAGGGTAAAGCATCCTTATAAAAAGAAGGTAAATAATGTTCAGCTACCGCCAAACAAACATCCTCACTAAATCCTTCATTTTTAAGATATTTACCACCCATTATTCCTTGTAACTCTGGGAATTCAAAAACAATTTCGCTACACAAGTCGTTTTTACAATATCTAGCAGCTTCTATTAATTTTTTATCATCTAAAGACTTATCATTTAAAAATATGAGAATTTTTTTAGTAACTTCCTCTATTCTCTCAACTCTTTGAAAAATATTTCCAAATCCTTTCAAATAAGAAACAGATTTAAGTTTTTCATTTCTTTGTATTGAGGCAACTTTTTTATCACTTTCTACAAAAAACTTTGCATCTGAAAATCTCGCCTTCAGTACTTTCTCATTACCTTTGGCAATATTGCTATTTGATTCTTCAAGACCATTTGAAATAACAAAAAAATTAGTACTAATGTTTTTTTCAGAACTTAAATCAAGTTTTGAAAAAGTATTATTTTTTAATAAGAGAGGTACATATCTCTGATGATTTTTCATAACTGTTGAAAGAACTTCAACAGGAAGATCTAGAAATTCTTCACTAAATTTACCAATAATCAAGTCTGGCCATTCAACTAAATCAGTTAGTTCATTAAGTAATTCTTCAGAGAGGTCAGCATCAAGAATTAGTAATTTAGACGCCTCATTTATTAAACTTCTAATTTTTTCTTTTCTTTCTTTTCGCTTAACTAGTACCCTATTTTGTCTTAATAATTCAAAAAAATCATCAGGACTCTGAACTTCAAAAACTTCATTTATTAGTCTATGGCTTATTGATTTATTACTTATTTCGACTTTTGGATCACATTCATCAAATGCGAAATCAAGAATATCATCATTGTAAATAGAAGTAATCCACCGAATAGGTCTTGAAAATTTTATATTCCCTGCACCCCACTTCATAAATCTAGGCCCTTGAAGACTCTTAACTACTTTAGGAATAATTGAAGACAAAGAAATTCTTGTTGATTGTCCTTGCTCAATTTTTGTACCAAAAACAAAATCACCCTTTTCTGTATTTTTTATTTCCAGATTGTCTACATCAATACCTAAACTCTTTGCGAATCCTAAAGCAGAATTAGTAGGAGATCCATTTAAAAAAGCCGAACTTGCATTAGGTCCTTTTCTCACTACTATCTTATCTTCTGCGTAATCGACTAAGCCTTCGATAAGTAAAACTATCCTTCTCGGTGTAGAGGTAACAACTATGTTGTTGTATTTGATTAATTTTTTATCCAATTCAAATTCTATAAGAGATTTAAATTGATCTAGAACAGAGTGAGAAAATTTTGCTGGTAACTCTTCGGTTCCTATCTCAAGTAAATATTTAGACAAGTAAAAATTATGGCTTCTATTACTATAATTTACTACCAGTTAAATAAGCTTTTCGCTAATGTATAAAAAGAGATATGTTTTGGTCCTTTGATCAAGGTTGAGAAAGTAAAAAAGAAAAAAAATTCTGCCAAAGAAGAAACTGTTTGTTTGGCGAACGGATTAGAAGTTTCTAAATTTGAAAATTTTAAAAAAAGTAGCCAATTCCTTAAGGAACCACTTGCAACGGAATTAATCAATGAGAGCGATCATTTCACTAATGATGCAGTACAGTTGTTGAAATTTCATGGTAGTTATCAACAAGATAATAGGGAAAATAGAAAGCCTGGCAAAAGTAAAGATTGGCAAATGATGCTTAGGTTAAGAAATCCGGGCGGTGAAGTCCCTGGGAAATTATTTTTAGCATTAGATGAATTATCTGACAAACTAGGTAATGGGACACTCAGGGCCACTACAAGACAAGCCTTTCAAATGCATGGAATTAGAAAGGAGAACCTAAAGGAAGTAATTCAAACAATAGTAAATTCAATGGGCTCCACATTAGCTGCATGTGGAGACATAAATAGAAACGTTATGGCTCCCGCAGCTCCATTTGATTCGCCTGACTATAATACTGCAAGAGCATTGGCAAAAAAAGTTGCAGATCTTCTCACCCCAATGGCTGGCCAAGGCACTTTTTTAGAGCTTTGGGCTGATGGAGATTTAGAGTACACCATCAAGCCTGACAAAGATATTGAAGCAATTAGGAAACTCCAATACAAAGATAATGTTTTTAGTGGGATAAAAGATGAGCCTCTATATGGTTCAACTTATTTACCGAGAAAATTCAAATGTGCTGTTACAGTTCCTGGGGACAATTCTGTTGATCTTCTTACCAATGACATAGGAATAGTTGCCTTTACCTCTAAAGATGGAAACTTAGAAGGCTGCAACTTCTATGTTGGAGGTGGTATGGGTCGCACACATAATAATGAAGAGACCTTTGCCAGAATTGCAGATCCACTTGGATATGTTGAAGAACCTGATGTTTATGAATTAATACAAAGCATCGTTGCTATACAAAGAGATTATGGTGATAGAAAATCAAGAAAAAATTCGAGAATGAAATATCTTCTTCATAGAAAAGGTATTAAATGGTTCAAAAAGATACTTTCTGATAAGTATTTCAAAAAAGAAATAAAAAAAATCAGAAAAGAACCTGATAAGGTTCTTATTGATTACCTTGGTTGGCATAAACAAAATAAAACCTCCCATTTCGTAGGTTTACCATTATTATCAGGGAGATTATCTGGAGAGAAGAAGAATACCATCACAAGTATTGTTAAAAAATATAATTTAGATTTAAGACTCACACCTAATCAAGACATTTTACTTTGTAATATCGCAAATAAAAACAAAGGTGAAATTCAAAAATCTCTATCAAAAATTGGATACGAAAATTTAGAAAACATTAATAAAATACAAAGACACGCTTTAGCTTGTCCTGCTTTACCACTTTGTGGTCTTGCAATGACTGAAGCTGAGAGAATATTACCTGATGTATTAAAAAGAATTGAAAATTTACTATTAGATCTAAAAATACAAAAGACAATATTATTCAGAATGACAGGATGTCCGAATGGATGTACCAGACCTTACATGGCGGAACTAGCACTTGTTGGAAGTGGGCAAAACAAATACCAATTATGGTTGGGGGGAAGTAAAAATCTGCAAAGGCTTGCTAAACCATTTTTACAAAGAATGGAACTTAACGATTTAGAAAAAACTCTTCAACCATTATTTGATAATTGGAAGAGTAATTTGGATTTGGATTTCGGAGATTTTATAAATACTCAAGATGAAAATTATATATTGAATTTACTAAATGAAAATCAATAGAATTTAAATTTTTCCATAAAGGGCATTTGCTTTTTTATTTTTCCAAGCCCATAATTGATCACCATAACTAAAATGCCACCATTCATTAGGATGTTGAGCGAATCCGAATTTAGTCATAATTTCCCTTAATAAATTTCTTCTACTATTCCAAATAATGGCTTCTTCATTCTTTGTGTTTGCATAAAAATAAGGATTTGAGGTCTCATCCATTTGATCAACCATGCTTCCCATTTCAACAAGATTTCCTTCTTTATCTGATAAACAAACATCCAATGCACCCCCAGTTGAATGAGGAGGGGGACACCTAATGTCATAAGAAGGATATGCCCAAAATTTTTCAACTTTTTTTAAAATGGATGGATAAGATTTTATATTTTCAAAAGAAATATCAATATCGGATTTTTCACACTCTAATAAAAATGCTCTTTTAAACATAAATTCCTGGACTTCTAAAGGTCGCCAAGTGTCATAAATTAAAAGGTTGAAACTACTATTTGATATAAAATAATCATTTACTTTTACTAATCTATTTACGACCTCCTCTCTTAATTTCCAAATAGAAGTTTTATCTTTGTAAGGTGCTCCCAAATGAGAGTAAGGGTGGGGATCTAAAAACTTTAGGCAGCTAGGAATAGCTATTAATTTATCTCCATTATCTTTGATTGGTATTTTATTCCAAATTTTCAATTGAAATTTGCAATTGATTTATACTTGCATAAATATCAGAAATTACAATGATAATTTTCAATTCAAAAAATCATGAATGAATTTGTTATCAGAATTTTCAATAAGTATATTCCTTAAAACGATATTTTCTTTTAAATCAGGATCATTACTAACAACTCTAATAGCCTCTTCACGAGCCTTATCAATTAGAAATTTATTGTTGGGTAAATTGTCTAATACAAAATCAGGCAATCCAGATTGTCTATATCCTAAGATTTGGCCTGGACCTCTAAGCTCCAAGTCTTTTTCAGCAATAAAAAAACCATCATTAGATTTTTGCAAAACACATAGTCTCTTGTTTTCTAATCCATTTTTATTAGAAGTTACGAGATAACAAAAAGATTTAGTTGATCCCCTACCAACTCTCCCTCTTAATTGATGTAGCTGGGACAATCCAAATCTTTCCGAATTATAAATAATCATAATTGTGGCATTAGGCACATCAATCCCAACCTCAATTACAGTAGTTGAAACCAATATATTAATTTCATTTTTTAAAAAAGAATTAATCACTTCATTCTTCTCTTGTGAATTTAATTTGCCATGCAATAATCCAACTTTTTTATTAACAAAAATCTCTTCTGATAAATGTTTAAATATTTTCTTTGCTGAACTTAAATTCATTTTTTCAGAGTCCTCTATAAGTGGCAAAATCACATAAGCTTGCCTTCCCTTAGTGATCTCATCTTCAACAATTTTGAACAAGTTATTTAAATCATCTTCTGAAATTATTTTTGTAGTTATGGGTACTCTGCCAGGAGGAAGTTCTGTAATTTGACTAACATCTAAATCACCGTAAATGGAGAGGGCGAGCGTTCTTGGAATTGGTGTTGCTGTCATTGCTAATAAGTTAGTATTTTCCCCTTTATTAAGTAATCTATTTCTTTGAGTAACTCCGAACCTATGTTGTTCATCAATTACTACCATTCCTAATGAATTAAATATGACTTTGTCTTCAAATAATGCATGAGTTCCAACAATAATATCAACTAATCCATTCTTTAAATTCGAAAGAATTTCTTTTCTCATTTTTTGAGAAGTATTCCCAGTAAGAAGTTCAACAGAGACTAAAAGTGGGTTCAAATATTTTAATAAATTTTTAAAATGTTGTTCTGCTAATACCTCAGTTGGAACCATAAAAGCACCTTGTAGGTTCTTTTCAATGGCAATTAAAAGAGATGATATTGCAATTATAGTTTTACCGCTTCCCACATCTCCCTGAAGTAATCTAGACATCGGTTCAGGATTAGATAAATCACTCTTAATTTCATTTAAAACATTGAGTTGAGATTTTGTTAAATCAAAAGGAAAAGAATTTAGAAATTCTTTTAGTAAAGATTTCTTTTGAGGTAAATATTTAGCAATTGCATTTTTATTGGTCTTTCTTTTTCTGAGAAGAAACTTTATTTGTAGTAAAAATAACTCATCAAAAACTAAACGTTTCTTTGATTCAATAAGTGCCTCTTGAGTTGGGGGTAAATGAATATTAATTAAAGACTCTCCTTTAGATAATAAAGATAATGAATCAAGTTGCTTTTGGTTTAAGATATCTGGATATTGCTTTGCATAAATAAGAACCTTCTTCATAAGTTTTACAAAACTCATATTTGATAACGCTTCAGCTAATGAATATAGGGGTAAAATTTTCCCGGAGAAATTAAAATTATCATTATCATCCTTAAGAATTTCTATCTGCGGATCTACAAAAGTTTTGCCATATTCTGTTAATTTAATCTTACCGGAAATTGCCAATTTAGTTCCAGGAGTATAGATAGATTTTTGCGATGCGAAGAAGGAATAAGATCTAAATCTCCTTCCTAAAAAAAATTTTGTAACCTTTATTGAAGATGTCTCATCAGAAACTACGAAATTCATTATTGATAAATTATTATTTTTTGTACTCTTATGAATATAAAATCTTTTAATATTTGCGATACACGTATATAAATTATCTGGTTTCAAA
>CACJUL010000015.1 GCA_902596585.1 uncultured Prochlorococcus sp. | reverse complement strand
GGTTTTACAGAAAATGGTTTTAATGAGGTACTTAGTTACTCTCTTGTTCCAGAAGATAAAGAAACACTTATAAAGATTTCTAATCCTTTGTTATTAGAAACTAGCTGTCTTAGAGATAATATCTGGAAAGGACATTTAGAAATTGTTAATCGTAATATAAAAGCTGGACAAAAAAGTTGTTTTATATTTGAAATTGGAAATGTTTTTCATAAGAATGCAGAGATCATTCAAGAAGAAGTACTGAATGGTGTAATTTTTGGTAATAAAAAATTTGGGGAATGGGCAAATTCGGGTAAAGATAATGATCTTAATTTTTACCAGGCCAGAGGAAAGTTAAAAGAAGCTTTATCATGCTTAAACATAAGAATTGATGATCAACCCACTGATTCATTTGATTTCCTTCATCCAGGAAGATCATCGAAATTAATTATTGAAGGGAAGGATGCAGGTTATTTTGGCGAAATTCATCCCAAACTAATATTAGAAAAGAAGTCATTAAAAAAAGTTTATTTATTTAGCATAAATGTATCTAGACTCTTGGGAGCTAGCACAAGAAAAAATAAATGGATTCCAATATTTAAGCAATACCCTATTGTGCCAAAAATGGAAAGGGATATAAATTTTGTTTTTAGTAAGAAATTTTTAATAAGCGAAATAACATCACAGATAAGAAAAACAGGAAAAAATCTTTTAGAGGATGTTCATTTAATTGATGTTTTTGAAGATAATAAACTTGGAGATGATAATATAAGCTATACATTTAGATTGTCTTATAGAGATAAAGATAAAACATTACTTGACTCAGACATTACAACAATACATTCAAATATAATTGCTAAGGTTGAAAAATGCTTTAATACTCAATTGAGGAATTAATTGTATTGAAAATCTTATTTAAGACTAAGTACTAGTCTATAAGTAATTCTCATATAAGACAAATAATAATCCTATAAAACTAATTAATGTTGTATTATAAGTTTCATGATCAATTTACTTTCTCTGATACTATCCTCAGTACTATGGGTACAAGTCCCCCAGTGGTCTGACGATTGGTCAAAATGTTCTGTTGATGTTCCTGATGCCTCATGTCATTGGTATATAACTGCTCCCGATAACACTTTTGGTGAAGGTTTTGATTGGGCTAGTGCTCCTTGGTTTGACGCAAACGGATTAAGTGATGTACCTAGTATTGATAAGCAGACTGCAATTCAGAAGCTCCAAAGCAAGTAGTACTGTCTATAAGGCAGTACGGTTAAACATAAAATATAGTTATATCAATGGTTTATAGTTGCTATTATATTCTTGGACATCGAAAGGACATGTTTTGTTGATTTATTAATTAATTTTTAATTTATTTCAAGTATTAATCAATTTGATGTGTGGATATGGTTTATTTAAATTGAAATTATTATATCTTATTTATCTATTTTGAGACTATATAATAGACTATTTCTGAGTCTCATATAAGAAATTATATACAAATAAATCTCTATTATTTTTACAATTAAGTTTTATATTAATTTCTATTTATTCAAAACAATTGTTCTATTAACTTTAAATAATAAAAAATTGATCAATATCAGAAATTTTTTTCTACGCAGCTATCTTATATAAGACTACTTACTGGACTTAGTATAAGTCTAGGATGAGAATAGATATACTAATTTCTGTATAGATTTTTTAACAATTGATATGCATCATTTAATTTTCTCATTTGATCTGTTGATCCTCCGGCATCTGGATGCGTCTCTAAGGCTATTGATTTATAGGCCTCTCTAATTTTTCTCAATGTATGTGCTGACCCTGCGGATGTTGATAGATTCAATAATTTAAGTGCTCCATGTACCGTCATTGTTGAGTCCAAAGTTTCAAATGAATTTGATCTGTTATTTCGCTTAAATCTACTTACAAACCTCCTCATTAGCGTTGGTATCCTATTAATTAAATCTGATGTAGCAAAAGGGTCTTCTAAAACGCCAATCATTAATAAAACAATTTCAAGGGATGGATTTTTCTTTATCCAAAATGGGCACAATTCAGACATTAATTTATTAGCTGCACTCCAAGTAAAGGGTAGATTTTCTGTTCCATCAAGATTTGGCCATATGTCCCTTCCAAACCAATCCATAGAAGCTTCTACTACATGATCGTTAGGAACTGTTCCATATAAGGTTTTCCAATGACTAATTAACGCTATTCGACATTTTATTAATTCAGTTTCTTTAATTGTATTAATTTGAATATCATTAATATTCTCCTTTATTTTTTCACTATTAATACTTCTTCTTAGATTCTTTACTTTTTTTTCAACAAAATTGGGAAGGCTTATGTTTGAGTTGGCTTTTTCTTTATATTCATCATTATTTGAAACTCTTTTATTGAAATATATCCCATTAACTTCTTTTTTAGTGTCTTTTTTAATATCTGATTTAATTAATACCAATGCAGTATTTTCATCAATATTTAAATTATCATTATTATTTTTTTTCGCGTTAAAGTCTATTTCTTGCTGTTGGTTCTTAGGTAGTAAATCATCTTCTTGAAGAAGTTCTTTAAGTATTTTTTCAATTACAGGACCTCTTGCCCTAAATCCCCACTCTTTTCTCAATTGATCAAACCTGGAAATTAGTTCCTCAGGTAAATCAATTGAAATTCTTTTTGTATGTAAATTTTCAGGAATATTCAATAATATTTTTCTTGAATAGTAAGGAATTTATTTAATTTTATTCAAAAATAATTGAAAGTCCATATGGAATATTGTTTTTAAATTAAAATCAACTTATTTTCATGTCACAAGTCAATTAAGTATCTTTTTATAATGAAAATAAAAAATGTTTAATTGTTATTTCAAATCATCTAAAGAAAAAAAGAGTTTTTATCAAAATAAGAAATTAGAAATGCTAAATTATATTAAAGATTCACTTGAACGTAAAATCGCCTCTGTAACAGCCTCTATAGAAATTTTGGAAAGGCAAATAAGTAGAGATAAAGAAGTTGAAGTAACTAACTAGTATTTAAACAAAACTTTCTAGAAGTTTTTCTGGGCCAATTTTCATTAAATAGTTAATATTTGATTTTTCAGTTACTAATAGATATCCTGCAAACCCTAAACCGTTAATACTGAAACCATGAATATGATCTTTTTTCCTTTTTATAATAGCGATCCATTTATTAGTTATTAAAATATTGTAAGGATGTTTCGGTTTCTTATCACTAAGAGGGTCCCCAAGTCCTAATTTATTGCATAATTCTAAATAAAATTCAAAAAGAGATAATGAATTTTCTAAAAAATTAAATTTGGATACAATAATATTTTTTTTAAGCTTACTATTTGTATCTTGATATGAATTCATTTCCAAAAACCACTTTTCTCTTGGGCATGATATCTCATCTTTAGATCTACGAAGAAGTTGAAAATGCCTGTGAGGTTGACTGGCACCTGCAATTGGAGAACTATTGAAAAACCATAAACCACTAGTATCTTTATTAACTTCTTTAATCGCTCTCCAATCATTAATATCTAACCATCCATTTTGAGGTTTCCATTCATTTGTAATCAGTAAAATATGTCCTTTTTGTACAGGGTATTTATTTAATATTAGTTGATGATTATCACCAATTTTATCAATTTCTAGTATCTTTTCCCATGGACAAAATGGATTCTGCTTTGGACCGTAAATTTTTTTTTTATTAAATTTTGAAGTATCGAGTCTCCGTATTATGAAATCGTCTTTTTCATATAAATCGCTTGTAATAATATTAGTTTTAAGAGGATATAGTGATTCATTATCAATTGATAATTGAGTTTGCTTTAATGCTCTTTTCCAATATATTTCTAAACTCATTTAAAAAAAATTATCATAATCATTCTAAAAAATATAATAAATTTGTAATTACTTTTTATTAAATTGATATTCTTTCAATTTTTCTAAAGGTACTGATTCTAAGACTACAATATTCGTTGATTCTAATATGACTTTTGGTGCAAGACCGTCTAATAATGCTTGCTTCCACCTATCAAGACAAATACACCAATGATCACCATCCTTTAGTCCAGGGAAGGAATAAATAGGCATTGGAGTTATTAAATCATTCCCTTGTGATTTACTATATTTCAGGAAATTATCATCCATTACACAACATATAGAATGATTCCCGCCATCATTTTTTTCATAGTTGCAAAATCCATCTCTGAACCAGCCTGTCATAGGTGAGCAACTGCAAACCTCAATTTTTTCTCCTAGGACATTTAATTGATCTTGATTTTTTATAGTCATAGATTTTTTTTAATAATAATAAAACACCAACATTTCTTTAAAAAAGGTTGACGAGTATGGGGGGTAAGGAGGTAATAATTCTAATAAGGTTTTTTTCATTATGGATTGGGACTTTACTGAAAACATTGCATTTAAAGCTCTTTATGATGCTTTTAAAGATAGTGATGAAAAATCCGCATTAGAATTTTTATCTAGTGATGGTGCTTCATATTATCTTGAGTTAACACAGGACGCGGCGGGTGAGGGACTTGATCTGGGTGATAATGAAACGATGGATGAACTCCAGGAGGAAATTATTGAATATTTAGAAAAAAACTAAAGATTTAGCTTAAGCACTGAAATATTTAGCTTTTGAGTGTAGTGAAATGATAGCTGTCGTACTTTGTTCTGGATGAAGTTGTTCAGATTCATCCATTTTCAAGTTTATTCTTTTTGCATCTAATAATGATAATTGTATGTTTGAATCAGATACTTTTGGACATGCAGGATATCCAAAAGAATATCTAGCTCCTCTATATTTTTGAGCTAGTATTTCTCTATTTTTGTCTGGTTCTTCAGTCCTAAAACCACATTCAATACGAATTATTGCATGGACATACTCAGCTAGAGCTTCTGCCAATTGCACTGTAAGTCCATGGAATAATAAATAATCGCTATATTTATCTTCTTTAAATAATTTTTGAGAATATTCGCTTGCAATATCGCCCATCGTTACTGCCTGCATAGGAAATATATCTATCGGTTTATAATTTTTTAAATCACAATAAAAATCGGCTATGCATAGATAATTCCCAGATTTTTGTCTTGGAAAATTAAATTGGGAAATTTTATTTAACGATTTATCATCAAATAAGAAAATACTATTATCTTTTCTCCCGCATCTGAAATATCCATAAACTGCTTTGGGTGAAATAAGTTTTTTTTCTACAATTGTCTCTAACCATTTATCTAACAATGGTTGGGCATATGAATCCAAATAGTTATTGTATTCTTCTACGCTTTGGTTTTTCCCTTTTTTTATTTGCCATTGTCCGCTAAATAAAGCTTTTTTATCTAAATAAAAAATCAACTTATTTAAATCTATATCAACGTCGTATAAAACCTTCGTTCCCAAAAAAGGAGCTTGAATTGGTTCTTCTTCATTTATAAATTTAGATCTTATAAAATTTTCTTTTAAATTGGAAGTCTCAGTACGTATGGATATTGATTCTTTAACCGATTGAGAGTTGGATTTTGATGAGGCTAAATTAATATTTATACCCTCATTTTTAATGAACCCCTCTGTATTTGACCAATTACCCTTTTTTTTATTATCCATATATTCATTCATGAACTTAAGATCAGTGAACGCATCTTTTCCGTACAGTATTTTCCCTTTATATATTCTGCTGCAGTCCTCATTTACAAATTTTGGAGTTAAGGCTGCACCTCCTAATATTACTGGTACACTAATATTTTCATTGTTAAAAGCCTCTAAATTATCTTTCATAAAAGCAGTTGATTTAACAAGTAATCCGCTCATAGCGATGCAATCTGCATTGTGCTTCTTTTGTGCATCAATAATTGCTGAAACATCTTGCTTTATTCCAAGATTTATTACGTCATAACCATTATTTGTAAGTATTATGTCAACCAAATTTTTTCCAATATCATGCACATCACCTTTGACAGTTGCAATTAAAAGTTTTCCATTTGATATATTTTCATCTACAGTTTCCATATATGGTTCTAAAATTGAAACAGCAAATTTCATTGTTTCAGCAGATTGGAGTACAAATGGCAATTGCATTTGACCTGAGCCAAATAAATCTCCTACAACTTTCATCCCATCTAGTAGAAAGGTATTAATTATTTCAAGAGGTTTATATTTTTTTAACGCTTTATTTAATTGATCCTCTAAACCTATTTTTTCTCCATCAATAATATGATTTTTTAGACTTTCTTCAAGAGTTAGGTTTTTATTCTCTGAAGATGCTTTTTTGAAATCTTGAATAGATAAATCTTGAAAAGTCTTTGTTAATTCTACTAATGGATCATAAATACATATATCATCTTCAAATTCTCTTTTGTCATATATCAAATCTAAGCAAAGCTTTTTAGTTTCTTCGGAAATTTTGGATAGTGGCAAAATTTTATTTGGTGCGATGATAGCAGAATCCAATCCTGCTTTAATGCATTCATCTAAAAATATTGAATTTAGATTAATTCTAGATAATGGTGAAAGACCAAAACTAATATTTGATATTCCAAGTATGATATGAATCTCTGGGAAATTTTCGCGAATTTTTGATATAGCAGTAATTGTTTCTTTAGCGTTTAATCTATCTTCTTCTATCCCAGTAGATATTGGCAGGGCTAATGGATCAAAAAAGAGCTCATAATCTGACAAACCACATTCTCGGGTTCTATTAATAGCTCGTTTGACAATGTGATATTTTTTATCTGCATTCCTTGCCATTCCATCTTCATCAATAGTTCCGACAACAAGACCTGAACCATACCCCAAGGCTAAATTTAGAACTTGATCAAATCTTTCATCACCGTCTTCGTAATTGGTTGAATTTATAATACATTTACCACCAGCTGACTTTAATCCACTTTCCATTTTGTCAGCATCTGTAGAATCAATCATTAAAGGCAAATTTATGTTTGTAACAAGTCTTGAGGTTATTTCTTTCATATCTTTTACGCCGTCCCTTCCCACATAGTCAACATTTACATCAAGAACGTGTGCATTTTCTTTTTGTTGTTGTTTGGCAATTGAAACTAGACCATCCCAATCGTCGTTATTTAGCAACTCCCTTACCTTTTTAGATCCACTTGCATTTAATCTTTCTCCTACAATTAAAATTGAATTGTCTTGTTTGTATGGCACAGAATTATATATTGATGATGCAGATGGAATATATCCACATGAATTATTTTTACCTTTTTCGTTAGACCTTTCGTCATCAATAATTTCATCAATTATTGAAGAAAGATATTTAATATGATCAGGTGTTGTCCCACAACATCCACCTATTAATTGAACATTAAAATCATATATAAAATTCATTAACTGCATTTTTAATTCTATTGGCTTTAATCTGTAGTGAGCCACACCACCAATATTTTCAGGTAGTCCTGCATTGGGAATACAACTTATTGCAAAGGGTGAATTTTCAGACAAATATTTAATATGTTCCTTCATTTGTTCTGGACCAGTTGCACAATTAAGTCCAAGAATATCTATATTAAATGGCTCTAATATTGTTAATGCAGATGCGATATCAGATCCAACAAGCATAGTACCTGTTGTTTCCATTGTTATAGATACCATTATAGGGATATCTATATTATTACTATTAAGTACTTCTTTTGATGCTAATAAGGCAGATTTAATTTGCAATACATCTTGGCAAGTTTCTATTAAAAGAAGATCAACTCCTCCATCTATAAGACCATATATTTGTTCTTTATATGATTGCTTTAATTCATCAAAATCTATATGTCCTAATGTGGGTAATTTAGTGGTTGGTCCAATTGAACCAGCAACAAACCTTGGTTTGTTAACTGATGTATATTTGGAAGCAGCGTTTTTTGCTATTAATGCAGCATTTTTATTTATTTCATATGCTTTATCCGCAATATCATATTCTTCAAGAACTATAGATGAGGCTCCAAAAGTATTAGTTTCTATAACATGACAACCGGCTTCCAAGAATGAATTATGAACCTTTTCAACTACTTTTGGTGATGATAAAACAAGGTTTTCATTACAACCCTCTAATTCTTTTCCTCCAAAGTCACCTGAAGTAAGATTTAAGTTCTGAAAAGATGTTCCAGTACCTCCGTCAAAAATAATTAATGGCTTTTCTTCTCTATTTAGATAGGTTCTGAAAGATTCCATTTATTGCAAAATCGATTTTATATTGAGATTCTGGTTACCCAATTATCATAGTCTTGAGAACGACCTTCTGTTATTTCTATAAGCTTACTTTTTAATTTATTCATTATTGGTCTTTCAACATTTAATTCAGTTGATTCAATTTTTTTAACTGGTGTAATTTTTGCTGCTGTACCAGTAAGAAAAACTTCATCAGCTATTAATAATTCTGTTTTATCAACAGGCCTTTCAATTACATTTATTCCAAATGATTTTGCTAATTCAATAACACTAGCTCTAGTAATCCCCTCAAGGATATCTTGATCAACACCTGGAGTGATTAAATCTCCATTTCTTACAATAAATAAATTCATACCACTTGCTTCACTTACCTTACCACTTGAATTTAATAATAAGGCTTCATCAAACCCCGATAAACTAGCTTCTGTTTTAGCTAATGAACTAGTAATATAAGCTCCACTTATTTTTCCTCTCAATGGGAGAGATCTATCTTCTTGTCTAGTCCAACTACTCATTCTACAAGAAACACCATCTGGGGATAGATAATCTCCTAGTTCAATACAATATATAAAGAAATCTGTTTCAATATTGTGTAACCTTGGAGCTATACCTAAATCGCTTGTATATACAAATGGTCTAATATAGATAGGTTTTTCTGGCTTGTTTCTTTTTATAACTTCCTCTAAAGCTTTAAAAATATATTCTTCAGAGATATCAGTTAAGAGTAATTTTGCACTTTGAGATAATCTTTTTATATGTTTATCAGTTCTAAACAAAAGGAATTCTTCTCTATTTATAGGGTTAGGTATCGCTCTCATTCCTCCAAATGCAGCAGTACCATAATGTAATGCATGAGTAGCTATTGATATTTTTGCATCTTTAAATGGTATACATTTACCTTCGAACCAGGCATATGGAAGAAATTCATGCATATTCAATTTACTTAATTAAGTTAAACTTGTTTTATCCTACTTACATATTCTAAACCTTATTTATATATAAAAATGCACAGAATATTAAATATAGCAGGAAATGAAAAGAATAAGGACGATTTAATAGAACAACCAGTTGCAGATTTTATTTTTATAACAAGTGTCAAAGCTGATTTAAATCTCTTATCTAACTTATTGTTAGAAAAAGAATTTGCATCAATAAAAAATAATATTAGAGCTTTAGAAATTTCTAATTTAAATTCCTCATCCCAAGTAGATAATTATCTTTTAAAAACAATAAATTATGCAAAAGTTGTCGTACTACGATTATTCGGAGATAAAGGTACATGGAATTATGGAATTGAAAAACTTTTAAATTGGCAAGCAGTTGATAAAAAAAGGAAGCTATTAATCCTATCAGGTACCCTTGACCAGGAAGTTTCCTTATGTGAAATGAGTAGTATAGATATAGATTTAGCATTAAATATTTCTAAATTACTTAGATCTGGGGGACTCGAGAATTATAGAAAATTTCTTAATTGTTTCCCTTATCTAAAGATAGATGAAACATTAATACCTGATGTGTTTTTAAAGATTTCTAATTATGCAGATCCTTATTTGTATGATTGGAAAATTGAAAAAGGGGAAAAGATAGGGATAATATCTTATAAATCTCTTTTTTTGGCTAATGAAATTGAAGTAAATGAAAAACTTAACTTGCAGTTAAGAAAATACGGATTATCCCCTAAAACATTTTTTATTTCAACACTAAAAGGACATATTATTCAAAATAAATTAATAGAAATTTTTAAAAAAGAAGATATTAAAATAGTAATTACCACAACTTCATTTTCTTCATCTCAAATCAAAAATAATGATTTAATTGAAAACTCTACAAATATTTTTACTTCTCTTAAAATCCCAATTTTACAGCTTCTTTCTTCAAATATTTCAAGAAAAAATTGGTTGGATTCATCCATTGGAATGAATTCATCTGATTTATTGATGCAAATAATTATTCCGGAATTTGATGGAAGAATTACTACCCGTCCTTCAGCATTCAAAGAAATAATTTCTAAAAAAAATACTCTTTACAGTGAAATAACTAGTTATAAAGCTGATCAAGTAGGTATTGAATGGATTTCAAAATTTGCAATTAATTATGTTAAACTTCAAAATCTTAATAATTTTGATAAAAGAATTTGTTTAGTAATAAGTAATTATCCTGTAAAGAACGGAAGAATCGGTAATGGTGTAGGTCTTAATACACCTTCATCGATAATTAATATTCTTAACTGGTTAAAAGAAGAAGGTTATGACCTTGGGTCTTGTAATTATCCTCAAGATTCATTGGAATTAATGTCAATGCTTATAAAAACTAGAACTAATGATCTTGAATCTCAAACTAATAAACCATTAGATTACTTACCACTTAGTGAATATTTAAAATATTGGAATTATTTAGAACTTGAACCAAAAATTATTATTGTTAACCGTTGGGGCAAACCATCAGAAGCGATCGATCTTGATAATGAAGGCTTCTCAATAAATGGTATTAGATTTGGAAAAATAACATTATTGATTCAACCTCAACGAGGTTATGACGCTTTCACTGATAGAGATATTCATTCTCCCGATCTTCCCCCTCCCCATAGATATTTAGCACAATATTTTTGGATTGAAAAAATTTTTAACGCAAATGCTATTTGCCATATTGGTAAGCATGGGACTGTTGAATGGTTACCTGGCAAATCTATAGGTCTCAGTAATAAATGTTTTCCAAATATTATTTGTCCAGCAATACCAAATATATATCCTTTTATCGTAAATGATCCTGGAGAAGGATCTCAAGCTAAAAGAAGGACTGCTGCAACAATTATTGATCATTTAACCCCTCCTTTGGATAGGTCAGAATTATATGGAAAATATTCAATATTAGAAAATTATTTAGACGAATATTTTGAAGCAAAATTATTAAATTCTAATCGGATTGAAATTATAGAAAAATCCATTTTTGAATTAATTAAAAAAGATTTTAACGAAATCACTTTAAATAATAAAAATAATCCAATTGAAGAGATTGATTCTTTTCTTTGCAAAATTAAAGAATCTCAAATTAGGACAGGTTTGCATATTTTTGGTAATAGGCAGAATGAAATTAATGAAATAAATTTATTCTTGTGTATTGCTAGAGTGCCAAATGCCAATCGAATTGGGATTGTTCAATATATAGCAAAACATTTAAAATTAGATTTGGATCCTTGGACAAATAAACATGATCAAAAGTTAAGTGAAAAGGATAAAAAAATATTGTTGACTTTTTCCAACAAAAACATTTTAAACTTTAGAATGGCTATTGATTTTTTGGAACAACAATCAAAGTATTTAATATATTTGTTTTTTTACAAAAAGAATATCAATATAAAACATCTAGAAAAATATAATAATCAGAAAATAATAGACTATTTCTTTAATGAAAAAAAACATAATAAGTATTTTTTATTATTAAAAAAAGAGATTCTATATCCAATCATTAATTCTTCATATAATGAGAAATTATCATTTATTAATTCATTAAATGGACAATATGTAAAAAGTGGTCCATCAGGAGCCCCTACGAGAGGTAAAACTGAAGCTTTACCCACTGGTAAAAATTTCTTTTCAGTTGATTCGAGAGGACTGCCAACTGAATCAGCATGGATTGTTGGTTGTCAATCCGCTTCACAAATACTTGATTTATACAAACAAGATAATGGAGAAGATTTAAAAAATATAGCAATATCTGTATGGGCAACATCCACAATGAGAAATGGTGGTGAAGACATTTGTCAAATACTATATTTATTAGGAGTACAGCCTATTTGGGATGGGCCTTCAAGAAGAGTAGTAGATCTAGAAATCATTCCTTTATCTGTTCTAGAAAGACCAAGGGTTGATGTTACTTTAAGGATTTCGGGAATGTTTAGAGATGCATTTCCACAGTTAGTTAAATTAACTTCTAAAGCAATAAATCTTGTTTCTAATCTTAATGAAGATGATAAATTTAATCCTCTTGCTGGGGCATTAAGGGGTGGTGATTCAATTAATCGTATATTTGGGTCAGCACCAGGTTCATATGGAGCTGGTCTGCAAGAACTAATTTCAAATTCTAATTGGGAAAATATTGATGATTTTGGAGAATCTTTTCTTAATTGGAGTAAGTGGATTTACAGTGATAATCTTGAACCAATAGAGGATAAAAAATCATTAGAAAATGCACTTAAAAATGTGCAGTTAGTTGTTCATAACCAAGATAATAAGGAACATGATATTTTAGATTCTGATGATTATTATCAGTTTCAGGGTGGATTATCTTCAGCAGTAAAAAAATTAAGCGGTAAATTACCTGAAATGTATCATGGTGATTTATCAAAATTTGGATTATCTAAAATTTCAAAATTACAAGATGAAATTAATAAGGTTGTTATATCAAGAATACTTAACCCTAAATGGATAAATGGAATGAAGGATAATGGTTATAAAGGAGCGTTTGAATTTTCAGCTACACTAGATTACTTATATGCTTTTGATGCTTCTACTGAAGTAGTCTCAGATTGGTGTTATGAGGAAGTTTATAAATCATGGTTATGTGATCTAGATCTTAGGAATTTCTTTCTAGAGAATAATCCATGGGCTTTAAGAGATATTGCACAAAGATTACTTGAAATTGTCAATAGAAAAATGTGGAATAATTGTTCATCTGATGTCATTAAAAATTTAAAGAACATAATTATTAATACTGATTCAATAATTGAAAAAAACGAATTCTGAATTATCTACCTAATAGCGAAAGTCCATGACTATCTGTTCCGCATGTTTTTAGCATTGAATATTTATCTGCTAATTTATCTATTTCTGAACAAACAAATAAACTAGGATTCCATACTTCATTAAGTTCATAATCGTACCAAACCTCTATTCCATCAATACCTTGTATTTTAGCCTCTGGAATTAATTTATAAAAGGGAATCCTGTATCTCGCTGGGTGTGCAAGAAATGATAAACCACCAGCTAAATTAATTGCTTTAATAACTGATTTAATATTTAAATCATTACCTATTGGAGACTCTCCAAGGATGTAGGGATTTAGGTATTTACTTTTTATATCTATTCCCAATCCAATTACATGTACTAAACATCCCAGAATCAAACAATTAATTTCTATTCCCGAAATTAATGTAAAAGAATCTTTAGGATATTTTTTGAGTATATTATTTTTTTTTATATATTCATGAGCTTTAATTGTATGATGATCGGTTATTGATAAAAATTTCAAGTTATTTTTATAAGCTTGTTCTAAAAGTTCATATGGTTCTAGACTTCCATCACTAAATTTTGTATGACAGTGAAAATTAATATTTTTAGGACAACTATTTTTATTAATATTGGAGGTTAATTTTACTAAGTCTTCCCTATTCATTACTTAATGAATTCTCATTTTTCTTTCTAATCTTTGCATATAATTGTATTGAAGCCAATATGAAAATAATTAGTCCAACTACGCTCCATGTAGCAACACTAGTAGGAAAATTATTTTTAAAAATAACTAAAAGTACAATTATAAATAATAATAAAGTAGGCAATTCATTTAATAATCTAAGGTTTTTTGCTGAAATGGTTGAAGTACCATTTTGTAATGAATACATTATTTTGTAACAATAAGAATGATAAATTACTAATCCTAAAACAAAAGAAATTTTAATTTGTAACCACTTCTCACTTAACCAACTTGGTTGCATAATAACCATGCATATAGCCATACTTAAAGCTAGTATCATCCCTGGTGTTGTGATTATATTCGCCAGCCTTTTTTCCATCAAGGTGTATTGTTTATTAAAGGCAATTTTTAATTCATTATCCATATTTTTAGATTCTTCATGATATATAAAAAGTCTTACTAAATAAAAAAGACCCGCAAACCAAACGATTACACCAATAATGTGAAGTGATTTAAACCAGAGATATGCTTCAGCTTCCAAATTACTAGATTAATTTAAAAATATATATTTTTAATATAGTTATATTTAACAATATCAATAAATCTATTTTTCAAAAATTAATTAATATTTATAACTCGTTAAAATATTCATATATATCATTTACTGAATTTTTTCCAAGTCCTTTAACTTTTGATAAATCCTCTTTACTAGCTATTCTTATCGCGTCTATTGATTTAAAATGCTCAAGCAATTCTCTTATTCTTGATGGTCCTAATCCACTGATTTGGGACAATTGAGATCTATTCATTCTCTTAGATCTTTTGTCTCTATGAAAAGATAATGCAAATCTATGTGCTTCATCTCTTACCCTTCTTAATAGGAGAACGCCTTTTTGATTTTCGTCAGTATCAAGAGACTTAGTAAAGCCTGGAATAAATATTTCTTCATGTTTTTTTGCTAATGAACATATAGTAACTTCTTCCTCAAGATTTAATTCTTTTAATGCTTTAATAGCTGCATTTAACTGTCCTTTTCCTCCATCAATCATTATTAAATCAGGCCAATCTGATAGAAGTTCATTGTCTAATTTACTATTAGTTTTATCATTTAATATTGAAAAATCCCCTCCGTTTTCTTTAAATCTTGACCATTTTTTAAACCTTCTATGTATTACTTCATATATCGAAGCAAAATCATCACTATGTCCTAAAACAACGTTTGGATCTTTAATTTTATATTTCCTATAATCTTGTTTAGAAGGAATCCCATCGATAAAAACGACTTGCGATGCTACAGGGTCACTACCTTGAATATGGCTTATATCATAACCTTCAATTCTTTTAGGTTGTTCGCTTAATTCAAGTATTTGGGCAAGATCCTCAATTGATGATTCATTATCTTGTATCCCATTTATTATTCTATCTAATTCCAATTTCGCATTTTTTAAAACCATTTCTACAGTTTCATGTTTTTTATTTCTTTTTGGGATTAAGATTTTTACTTTCTTTTTTCTTAGATCCGTTAACCAATCCACTATGGTTGCTTGTTTTGGAAGGTTATATTGAATAAGAATTTCTGATGGAATTTCTACAGCTTCAACATTCATATAATGCTCTTCCAATATCTTTTGTAGAATGAGATTTTCATCTTCATTATTTAATTTTTGACTATAGCCAATTCTCCCAATGAGCTTACCGGATCTCATTTGGAAAATTTGTATACTAGCTACATTTTTTTCTGAAACTATTCCAAAGATATCTCTATTAATTGAAGAATCTGGTATTGATATTTTTTGTGATTCAGTTAATAATTTTAAACCTGAAATTTGGTCTCTTATTTTTGCTGCATTCTCATAATCTAAATCATTTGAAAATTGCAGCATTTTTTTTTGTAAAAATATTTCTAAGTCATCATTTCTTCCCTGAAATATCATAGATACTTGTTTCATTATTTTTTTATAATTGTCAGATGATATAACTTCTTGGCAAACACCTGGACATCTTCCTATTGAATAATTCAAACAAGTTCTATCTTTATATACTGGCCTTGGTCTTTGTCTAAGTGGAAATATTTTTTTTATCGTAAATAATGTTCTCCTTAATAATCCGACATCAACATAAGGTCCATAATATCTATCTAAATTATTTCTATTTCTTCTTCTTCTTGTAATAAATATTCGAGGATATTTTTCACTCCAAGTTATACAAAGATATGGATATTTCTTATCATCCTTTAACAGAATATTAAAGTATGGTTTGTTTGTTTTAATTAAATTTGACTCTAAATTTAATGCTTCATATTCGCTATCTGTGACTATTATTTCTATTTCAGTTATTTGACGAACCATTAAACTTAATCTGGGCGTTAAATCTGAATAATTATTGAAATAACTACTTACTCTACTACGTAGTTTTTTAGATTTACCGATATAAAGTAAGTTACTATCTATATCTTTAAAAAGATAACAACCAGATGACTTTGGAATTTCAGATAATCTTGATTTTAGTAACTCCTTATTATTAATTAATTTATATTCAATTTTAAAATTATATTTGTTATCTATTTTTTCGATAGAGGTATTACTCATTTATGATAATTACCCTCCATAATTCCAGCCAGTTGAAGATAAATTTAGTGAGTCAACATCATTATTCAGATAAGCAGTTTCAACCTCTCCTACAAAAACAGTATGGTCTCCATGCATAACACTTCCAACAACATTACATTCAACTCCACCAACACTATCAACTAAAATAGGTAATCCAAGCTCACCTAAATTAAATTCAACAGATTCAAATCTACCTCCTAATGCTTTTTGAGGTTTAAAGAAAACAGCAGCTAGATCCTTTTGATCACTTTTGAGCACATTTAATGAGAACTTATTGGTGGAATTTATTATTTCATGACTAGAACCCTCTGCTCTAACAGCCATTACAACTAATGGTGGGGTGAAGGAACCTTGAGTCACCCAACTTGCAGTAAATCCATTCACTTCATTTTTATCCTCGTCTCTAACACCGCAAATAAATAATCCATGAGGTATTTTTCTTAATAAGATTTTTTTTGCTTCTAGATTTAATGTCATAATTGATTTATCTAATAATCTTATTTTAACTAAATTTCTTATTCGATCATAATAAATTCATGAAAATTCTTTATCCAGGTACTTTTGATCCTTTAACAAACGGGCATCTTGATTTAATAGAAAGGGCTGAAAAAATATTTGGCAATCTAGTAGTTGCTGTTTTAGAAAATACTTCTAAAACACCAACATTTAATCTTGAAAGAAGAATAATACAAATAAAAAATTCTCTTTCTCATTTACCTAATATTGAAGTTATTTCTTATTCAGGACTCACTGTGGATTGTGCAAATGATCTAAAAGCTAATCTTATTCTTAGAGGCTTAAGAGCAATGAGTGATTTTGAGTATGAACTTCAGATTGCTCATACAAATAAATCACTTAATAATGATATTGAAACTATATTTTTATCCACAAATACAAATTATAGTTTTCTTAGTAGTTCTTTAGTAAAAGAAGTTGCAAAATTTGGTGGTGAAATTAATCATATGGTACCTCCCTCTGTTGAAAGGGATTTAAAAGAATATTTTAAATAATATTTTTATTAACAAGATTTCAAGTAATAAAGATCTCGTAATAATTTAAATGCTTTTTCTTTATCAATTTTATTAGAATTTTGGATAATGCTTATAATTATTGGCTTTTCATTTTTATATAAAAAGCCAGATAATGCAAAGACATTTGAAAGAGTCCCAGTTTTCCCAAAAAACTTTCCAGATAATTCACTATTTACAAATCTTTTAGCTAATGTTCCTCTTACTCCCGTAATTGAAAGTGTAGATTGATAAGCTGGAAAATTATTAGAATATCTCATTTTATCTAAAAACAATACCACTAATTTTGTTGTAATTCTATTTTTTCGAGACAATCCACTAGCATCTGCAAAGTAAGCATTAGTTGCTGGGAGGCCTTTATTTTCAAGCCATCTTTTCAATTTTATATAGTCATTATCGTTCCATGTATTTGAGGCATTTTTAAAGAGTGATTCAGCTGTAAAATTATGGCTTTCAGAATTTGTAAGAGTTAATAATGAAAGAATTGGAGTTGAATATATTTTACTTATCTCTGTAATATCTTTTAAATAAAATGTTTTTTCTGAATCAACAAAATCTATATTTACTTTTGAATTAGGAAATTTACTTTTTAAATAGTTTTTAATAAAATTTCTTAAAGCATAAATATCTTCATATTTATTGTGATTACTTTCAATAGCTAGAGATGTAATTGGAGATCCATATTCGTAAAGTTTATCAGTATTTGTCCAACCACTAGGCCAATTTAATTTTGAATCAATTTCTACAATATTAAAGTTAATAGTTCTATTTTCTTTTATATTTGAAATTAGTTCGATTATATCTTCATAGTTCAGATCTGGATCCCCTTGACCAAGCAAATAATAATTGTTTTTATTTTTTTTTAATAATAAGGTCTTTAAATTATTATTTAATTTATATTTACTTAAAACATAAGCTGATGAGAATAATTTTTGATTTGATGCTGGTAACCTTGGAACTTCATCATTATAGGAACTAATTATTGTCCCTTTATTATTGATAATTGATACACTAAAAGTATCATCTAGCGTTTGATTCAATAAAGCTTCATAGGTAGGACATTTTTTATTTTTAGTAATTATTCCAGGGAAATTAAAATAAATACTATTTAAAATATTTATTTTCTGATTTGTTAGTAAATATCTTATTAAGAATGGAGATGTTACTAATAAAAGAAAAATTAAGAAAAATGAATAAATTTTTTTTATCACATTCAAATTTATAAATTTACAAAAATAGTTTCATTATCGGGTTTAATTTCAAATTCTTTTTTAAAAAAATATTTTTGATTTTCTTCTTTGAAAAGCAACCATTTATTTGGATAAATATGCATAAGAGCTGATTTATTTAAAGGCTGAAGAAAATAAATATTTTTCCAAGTTTTGACAAAGTTTTTACGTCTCTCTCTAATAACACTTCCTATACCAATATTGGCATCTTCAAATTTAGGATTTAATGAATAATGCGTTCCTTGATAATTATCGGACATAGGTTCAAATGAATCAAAATCATATGGCTGAGGAAGTATCGAAATCATTACACTATCAATATTATTTATATTATTTGATTCATTAAATGATTTAAAAGTAAAGATTTTATCTTTGATATCTGGATAGTCTCTTTGAGCCAAAGCCACAGCACCTTGATCAGAAAATGTTATGAATACATTATTATTTTTAGCTAATATCTTGTAAATAGCTATGCCAATTCTGTTAAACTTCAATCCTTCAAAATTAAATTCTATAGTAAATCTTTTATTTGAATCTAATAAACTTGGAATAATTGCATCCTCCATATCCTTAAGAGATTCATTTAAATCTTTAGGTAGTCTGTAATTTGTTTCCATTAAAATTTGTCAATACATATTTGAATAAGTTCTAAAAATTTATCTATTTCGGACTTATTGTTTATTGAACCTAAAGTAACACGAATATTGGAATATAGTTCATCATCTTTTAAACCAATATTTTTAAGTGTTGAGCTCGGTTTCCCAGATGAGCTTGAACAAGCACTTCCACTACTTATGGCGATTTTATTTTCTGACATGAAATTAACAATTTTATAGGCTCTTATAGGATCAAATAGCTTATTTAAAAGTAGAAACGAAATATGATTTGGAAGCCTATGGTTAATACTGCCCGTAATCTTTATATGATTATTATCCTTAATTTTTTTAAAAAAATAATCTTTAAGTTTATTAATGCTATTAGAAGGAAATTCTGTTTTGTGATCATATGTTTTTATTTTTCCTTTAATATTCTTTAATGATTCATACATTCCAGCAATTAATGGCAAAGCTTGTGTACCTTGTCTAATTGAATATTCCTGGGTAAGGGATATGTCTTTATTTTTTAAAATCATTCGTGATTTTTCTTTCGTTAAGAGAATGCCGATACCTTTTGGACCTCCAAATTTATGAGCAGATAAACTTAAAAAATCGCATTTAAGATCTTTCCAACTGAATATTCCATTACTTAATATTTGAGTTCCATCCAAATGAAACATTATATTTAATTCTTCACATTTTGAACCTATAAATTGAACAGGTTGAATTGTCCCAATTTCACTTTGTCCCCAAATAATTGATACAAGCTTAGTATCATTGGTTAAAATTTTATCGATATTAGTAATATTTAAAATTCCATCATTATTTACCTTCCATTCGTAAATATCCCAATTTTGTTTTTTTAGTTTATTAGCACAAATAGTTGTTGCTTGATGTTCAACATTTGAAATGACAACTCTACCATTTTTAAAATTCTCATAAATATTATTAAATACAATATTTGTTGATTCCGAAGAACCAGATGTAAAAATTATATCCTCTGGTTCTGCATCAAATATATAAGCAATTTTAGATCTAATTTTTTCAAGATATATAGAGCATTTTATCCCTAGCTCGTATGTTGATGAAGGGTTATGCCAATAATTCTTATAAGTTGAATTTATTATATTTAAAACATTCTTAGATAATGGAGTCGTAGATGCATTATCTAAATATATATAATTATTTTCCATTAATTTATTAAAATTGATCCCGAGAAAACCTTTTTAGCATTTCCGGTCATCATGACTTCAGAATCGTCTTTTGACCAATCTATTTTAAGATTACCTCCTGGCAAAGAAACAATTGTCAACGAGTTGCAAAGGCCTAGTTTATAGGCTGCTACATGAATAGCACAAGCCCCTGTCCCACAGGCTAAAGTTGGACCTGCTCCTCTTTCCCATACTTTTACCTTGATATTATCTCTATTTAAGATTTGACAAAAATGAACATTAGTTTTTTCTGGAAATAATTCATTATTTTCAAATATTGGCCCAAGTGTAGAAAGAGCAATGGAATCTAAATCTTGTACAAAGAATATTAAATGAGGATTTCCCATCCCTACTGCATAACCTTTATTATTAAAATTTTTCTCAATAAATTCGTGTGAAGGAATTGAATTGATTTTCTTTTTAATTGTTGTTGGAATATTTTGACTTTCTAAAATTGGAACTCCCATTTTTACTGTAATTTCATCATTTATATATTTTGCAATTATTAAACCTGCTTTAGTCTCAATTTTATATTCTATATTTTTATTATTAATTGAATCATTAACGTGGAGATACTCAACTAAACACCTAATTCCATTTCCACACATTTGTGCTTCAGAACCATCAGAATTAAAGATTATCATTTTTGCATAATTATCTTCACTAGGTTCTTCTATAAAAATCACACCATCTGCTCCAATACCAAATTGCCTGTTGCAAATTTGTTTTATATTAAATATTTTATTTGTCATGTAATTTTTATATAAATCATTTCCTCTAGAATCAATTACTACGAAATCATTTCCGTTACCTTGATATTTTTCAAAAGTTATATTTTTCATTTGTAGATAATATATTTTAAATTTTAATTATAAATTATTCCTTTTAACAATCTATTTCTATTTTATACAATGGATATTAAAATAATAATTTAATAAATAAAAATTAAGTGATTTCTCCCGAT
Source organism: uncultured Prochlorococcus sp. (assembly GCA_902596585.1). Lineage (GTDB taxonomy): Bacteria > Cyanobacteriota > Cyanobacteriia > PCC-6307 > Cyanobiaceae > Prochlorococcus_A. Next base: position 4,251 of record CACJUL010000015.1, on the reverse strand, counting down.
AAACAATATGAGACTGATACCAATTTATATAATCCATCTGAAATAGAAAAAAAATGGCAGTCAATATGGACAGAAAACAATTTATACAAAACCGAAGAATTAACTGAGAATAGCGATAAATTTTATGCCTTATCAATGTTTCCCTACCCTTCAGGTAATCTTCATATGGGACATGTTAGGAATTATGTTATTACAGACTTAATAGCTCGGTTCCAAAGGTTTAAGGGCAAATCTGTTTTACATCCAATGGGTTGGGATGCTTTTGGTTTGCCTGCTGAGAATGCAGCGATTGAAAGAGGAATTAGTCCAAGTGTCTGGACTAAAAAAAATATTTCTCATATGAAGTCACAATTAAAGCTTTTGGGACTATCAGTTGATTGGGATAGAGAATTTGCAACTTGTGATAAAAATTACTATATTTGGACACAATACCTATTTTTAGAATTATACAAGGCAGGTCTTGTATATCAAAAAGAATCTGAAGTTAATTGGGATCCGATAGACAATACAGTCTTAGCGAATGAACAAGTTGACTCAGAGGGTAAATCTTGGAGATCTGGGGCACTAGTTGAAAAAAAATTATTAAAGCAATGGTTTTTAAGGATTACTAATTATGCGGATGAGTTATTGAAGGATTTAGAAAAATTAGATGACTGGCCAGAAAGAGTAAAAATAATGCAAGATAATTGGATTGGAAAGTCAATTGGTACAAATATTAATTTCAATATCAAAACCAATCTAGAAAAGAAAATAACAGTATTTACAACAAGGCCAGATACTTTATTTGGAGTTACTTATTTAGCAATTTCTGTTAATCATTCATTAATTAAAAATATTTCTGATCAAGAAACCATACAAGATATAGAAAATCTTAAACAATATTTGAAAAATAATAAAAATAATGAACTTGAAAAAATTGGAATAAAAACTAGCTTGGTAGCAATAAATCCAGTTAATTCTGAACCTATTCCTATTTGGGTGGCAAGTTATGTTCTCGATGAATACGGTACAGGCGCTGTTATGGGCGTACCTGCTCATGATCTAAGAGACCTTGAATTTGCTAAGAAAAATAATATTGATATTAAACAGGTAATAATAAAGGATAAAAATGAACAAACTAAAGAGCTTGATGAAGCTTATGTGGAAAATGGATATCTTATTAATTCAAATCAATACAATGGTATAGCAAATAATATTGCAAAATTAAAAATTTCAGAGGAGGGCGTAAATAATGGATGGGCCGAAAATAAGATTCAATATCGTTTAAGAGATTGGTTAATATCTAGACAAAGATATTGGGGATGTCCGATTCCTATCGTTAATTGCAAAAAATGTGGATCTGTTCCTTTAAACCAATCGGAATTACCTGTTGCATTACCAAAAGATATAGATATCTCGGCTAACAAGATTAATGCTTTAGGTGATAATAATAATTGGATAAATACAACATGTCCAAAATGTGGAATAGCGGCAAAAAAAGAAACTGATACTATGGACACTTTTATGTGTTCATCATGGTATTTTTTAAGATATCCATCTTCCAAATGTTCAAATAAGCCATTTGAAAAGGTTGAAATTAATAAGTGGTTACCTGTAGATCAATATGTTGGAGGAGTAGAGCATGCAATATTGCATTTGTTATATGCAAGATTTTTCACTAAAGCTTTGCGGGATAATAAACTATTTGAAATTGATGAACCTTTCAAAAAACTATTAACCCAAGGAATGGTTCAGGCAGCAGCCTATAAAAACAATAAAACTGGTAAATATGTTTCTCCTTCAGATATTACTGACCTATCAAATCCTAAAGATCCAATTGACAATTCTAAACTCGAAGTTCTTTTCGAGAAGATGTCTAAGTCAAAATATAATGGAATTGACCCTGAATCAGTTATTAAAAAATATGGAGCAGATACAGCAAGAATGTTTATATTATTTAAAGCACCACCAGAAAAAGATTTGGAATGGGGAGATACAGATGTTGAAGGACAATTTAGATTTTTAAGCAGGATTTGGAAGCTATATATAAATTGTGCAAAAGATATAAATAAAAATATTAAATCCTATCCAGATAAAGAAAAATCATTAATAAAGTCAATGAACATTGCTATAAAAGAAATTTCAAATGACATATTAAATAACCAATTTAATACTGCGATTTCAGAACTAATGAAGTTTTATAATTCATTATCAAATTCAATTAATGACGTAAACAATAATTTAAAAATAGAAGCTTTAAAAACATTTTGTATATTGCTTGCTCCTTTTGCACCTCATATTTCAGAAGAAATATGGCATCTTATTGGATTTAATAAATCTGTGCATTTAGAAGACTGGCCTTCATTTAATGCCGAAGCACTAAAGGAAGATTCATATGAACTTGTAATACAAGTGAATGGAAAAGTTAGAGACAAAGTAAATATTAATAATGATATGAATGAAAATCAAATTAAAGAATTTACTCTTAATAGACCTAACATATTAAAATGGACTCAAGATAAGGAAATAAGAAAAATAATTATTGTTAAAGGAAAAATTATGAATATTGTTGTTTAAGACTTTGTTTTTTGAATAACTAATGAATTTGGATTTGACCAATCGCCCTTAACTAAATAATCATCGTTACCGAAACACATTTCACGGAGTATGAAAAATATAGGTTCACTCACTGAATTATCAAATAATGATGTTATGTCATTTATGGAATATTCTCCTCCTTCGTCTAATAAATTACTTACTTTTTGTTGATACTCAATAATATTTGCGGCTGCCTTCTTTCCAGCTTCAACTCCTGGTTGATCATATGCATTTATATTTACTAATTCAGCATAGAAGGATACAGCCCTCTCAAATAAAGCGATTAAGGCACCTAGTGAAAAACAATTTAATTTTTCTAATGTGATAGTAATACTTTGTCTGTTTTCATTAGAGAGTGCTGATCTTGTTCCTTGCAAAAAACCAGAAAGATATTCTTTGGGATTCTCTCTATCATCAAAAATATTTGTAGATGGCGAATCTAATAATTCAATAAAAATACAAAAGAAATTATCAATACCATCTCTAAGTTGCTGAACATAAGCATGTTGATCTGTAGATCCTTTGTTACCAAAAACGGAAATACCTTGATTAACTACATCACCATTCCTATTAAATTTCTTACCTAATGATTCCATTACTAATTGCTGAAGATATTTACTAAATACCTGTAACCTATCTCTATAAGGTAATACGACCATATCTCTCTTCCCAACGCCATCCCCAGTTAAATACCATGCCGATGATAATAATGCTGCGGGATTATTTTTAAAATCGCTTATACGTGTGGCCTCATCCATTAGTGATGCGCCTCTAATAAATTCAGATATATCTTCATTAATAAGAGCTAATGGAAGTAATCCCACAGAGCTTGTAATACTCGTTCTTCCTCCAACCCAATCTTGTAAATTAAATATTTTTAACCAATTTTCAGAAGTAGCTTTTTTAAATAACTTACTATCTTTCATTGTTATAGCTATAGCATTAGAATTCCAGTCAATAGAACTGTTTTCGCAATGACTTTTAATAATTTCCATAGCAATTCTAGGTTCAGGAGTACCACCTGATTTGCTTACTACTACAAATAAAGTTGTGGATAATTTTTCAGATAACTCTTCTAACTTTTCGCTAATTAAAAATGGATCAACATTATCGATATAAGAAAAATTTAAACCTTTAGAGCATTTTTGCAAAGACTCAGTAATAAGTAATGGGCCTAATCCACTTCCACCAATTCCTATCCATAGAACATCAGTATAGTTCTTATTATTCTTATTCTTAATATCACCATTTAAAATTTGTTTTCCAAATTCAGAGATAGCATTAATATCGGCGCTAATCTCATCTCCAATTTTTGAAGATGGAGAAATTGACGGATTTCTAAGCCAATAATGTCCAACTTGTCTATTTTCATCAATATTTGAGATTGCACCATTTTCTAATTCTTTTATTGATGAAAAAACATCTATAAATTTATCTTCTAAATTTTTTATCTCTTTACTTGTGAAATTAATTTTGCTTATGTCTAACCAAATATTTAAGTTTTTATCAAACCAAAGATAATTACAAAATTTATCCCAAGATTTTAAATCTCCATTCATTTTATATATTTGTTTCTTTTATTTATTATCCAATTATATCTATACGAATAGTACATAGATTTGAATCATTTAAATTTGTTTAAATTTTTATCTTCAAATAAATATGTTTTTTAAT
>CACJUL010000014.1 GCA_902596585.1 uncultured Prochlorococcus sp. | reverse complement strand
TTGGAAATTATTTATACCAATCCAAAATAGGCCTCTAGAATTTATTAACAACGAATTTTTTCATCCTACTTTTCTCTATGAGTCATTGTGGAATTTTTTAATATTCATCCTTCTTATTTCGATCTTTAATAAACAGAATAAAACAGATTTTTTTAAGCCTGGCTTTATTAGCTGTCTTTATTTGATAAGTTATAGTTTTGGAAGATTCTGGATTGAAGGTTTAAGAACTGACCCACTATGTATTGGTGGGCTTCCACCTTTCTGTAGCGGCGGTATAAGAATGGCTCAATTTATAAGTATTTTTCTATTTTCTTCTGGATTTATTGGAATATTTTTTTTAAGATTAAGAACATACAGTAGTAAGAATAGAAAGAATGGATAAAAAAATATCCTTTATTGGAGTTGGACCTGGAGATCCAGATTTATTAACACTAAAAGCTTTAAAAAAAATAAAAATTGCAGATGTTGTTATTTGGACTGATTCTCTAATTCCTGAAAAGATTTTAGATTTCTGTAAAGAAGGTTCTGAAAAAATAAAAACGAGTTCGCTTAACTTAGAGCAAATCACCTCAATTATGATAGATAAATTTCAAACAGGAAAAACTGTTATAAGATTACATGATGGAGACCCTTGTCTTTTTGGAGCGATTAGAGAACAAATAGAAATTTTAAAGAAAGAAAAAATTGAAATCGAGGTTATTCCAGGTGTAAGTGCGTTTCAAGTCGCTGCAGCATGTCATGAAGCTGAGTTAACTATCCCTGACGTAACGCAAACAATAATTTTAACTAGAGCAGGAGGAAGAACTGGTATGCCAGAGAAAGAATCTCTAAAAGACCTTGCGAAACACAATTCTTCTTTATGCCTTTATCTAAGTGCTAGGCATGTAAAAAGGTCTCAAGAAACTTTACTAGAATTTTATCCCCCAGACACTAAAGTTATTGTTGGATTTAGAGTATCTTGGGAAGATGGTTGGACATCATTAATAGAATTGAAAGATATGGAAAAATTTTCTATAGAAAAAAAATTAATCAGAACAACTATTTACATAATTAGCCCAGCAATTAATAATTCTCAAAACAGATCTAATCTATACAATCCATCATATAAACATCTCTTTAGAAATAAATAATCATAAAGTTGATAGAAAAATATTAATCACTATAATTAGGAAAAATTTGTTTGCTTTGAACGAAATAAAATCTAATCCAGAAGACAATACCAACAGAGAACAATTCTCTTTAAAGAGAATTGGAAATCTTATTAAAGAGGCAAGGTTAAGTAGAGAACAATCTGTTGAAGAATTGGCTTCTGATTTAAAAATTGGATCTCATCAACTAAAAGCTATTGAAGAAGGCAATGAAGAGGAGCTACCTGAGAAAGTATTTATTAAAGCAATGGTTCGTAGAATTACACAGAAGCTGAAACTTGATACAGAATTTATAATGAATGATTTCACCACAGAGAGGCAAGAGATAAAAATTGAAAAAAAAGTCGAAGAAGTTGCAAAAGAAAATAATAAAACCAAGAAATCTAATAATCTAAGTTCAGGAGGTTTCTGGCTATTTATTCTAATTTCTGGCTTTCTCGGACTAATAGCCTCATACTTAATTTTCAATTTATTTCCGGAGCCATTTCAGAATCAAACTCCAAAACAAGAACTTTTCAAAAAAACTAAATAACTTTTAAATCCAAATTCTTTAATTCTTTTATTACATTACGGCATAATCCTAAGTTCCATTTTTCCAATAGAAGATCATGATTTCTACTTAAAGGTAAAAGTTCAAATTTAAGAATATTTTCTTGCAACTTTATTTGAATTGAGGAGATTACCTTATCAGGTCTTTGATCAAGTGATGCTGCTAATCTCAAAATTAATGACATTTCAAGAACTAATGTTTTATCTTCTTTGGATATTAAATTTTGCCAAGACTCATGTCTTTTCTTGGGTAGAGTCTTTCTATGGTATCTAGCGATGGAAGCAATAATATTTGTTTCTGCTTCGGAATATCCCAACAACTCACAATTTTTTATTAAATACCAAGAGTGTTTGTGATATGAACCAACATTGACGTATTTCCCACAATTATAAAGATTTGAAGCTGCCCAAAGAAGTTCTTTAGCTTTCGAGTCATTATCTCTATGAAAGATATTTTTAGTCTGATCATAGATTTGAAACACAATATCAATAACTTTCTCAGCTCTTTTATTATCTACTCCAAATTTTCTAGCCTGATGAATTATAGTTGTTCTTCTAATATTGCTTTGAATATTTAACTCGTTTTTGATTATTCCTTTACGAAGCATCCAATCAACGACTAAACCCTCCCTTAGCGCCCTCTCACTTATAGTTAATTCATCAAAGTTCAACATATCCATTGCTGTATTTAAAATCAATACACCTGGAATAATTATTTCTGCTCTTCTCTCACTTAATGAAGGCATTTTCTTGATTTCTGAGACTGGCATTTTAATTAGTTTTTCTAATATTTTCTTTAAATTTTCCTTTTTAAATTTATAACCATGTAACTTTTGTTTAGGTTCTCCTAAATCATCCAAAATCAAATTTCCTAATGAGGTTGCAGTTCCACTTGTTGCAATCATAGATAATGGTTTATCTCCCTTGGATCTACTCTTGATTTTTCGAACGGATGGTTCCAAAGAACCTTGAATAAAAGTCTTTAAAAACTTCGATCTTTCTGTATTTATAGGTTCTTTATTTAAAAAATCATTCTTAAGTCTTACCGCACCAACTCTCGAACTGGTAAGTGCTATTGCATCTTTTTTGTCTGCAAGTATTAATTCTGTAGATCCTCCTCCAATATCTATGATTACATAAGACTGATCATCAAAAGCCATGCCAGAGAGAACACCAAGGTAAATTAATCTGGCTTCCTCAGCACCACTTATCAATTCTATTTGAATATCAGTTTCATCAAGAACTCTTTTAATAAAATCTTGACCGTTTGGAGCTTCCCTAACTGCACTGGTTGCTGCTGTTACTATTTGTTTTACTCCATTACTATTACAATATTCTTTAAATCGTTTAAGAGTAACTAATGCTCTTTGGATTGATTCCTCAGTAAGATTACCTTCCTCATCTCTTTCTCCAAGACGAGTGGTTGATTTATCAGTGAATTTTATTGAAAATGATTTCAATTCTAGATTAATTTCTGCTACCAAGAGATGTGTAGAGTTGGTTCCAATATCTATAGAAGCCACTAAAATATGCTTTTCTTGCAAATCTCTTAAATCTTGTTTCTGTATCATTTCCTTTTATAAGATGCAGATATCTTTAATCCATTAATAAATATACCCAAGATTGATTATTAAATAATAGAAATCATTTAATCCTAGTAAGATTATTTAAAGTTATGAAATATACAATAGGTTATATGCAAAATAAAAATCAACAAATTAAATTAAGTACTTTTTTTGAATTATTAAGGTGGAATAAGCCGACTGGAAGAATGATCTTACTTATTCCTGCTGGATGGAGTTTATATTTAACCCCAGATGCTAACCCAACTTTTTTGATGTTGTTAAGAATAATCCTGGGAGGACTACTAGTAAGTGGATTAGGCTGCGTGGTTAATGATATTTGGGACAAAAAAATTGATCAAAGAGTTTTTAGGACAAAAAATAGACCTCTTGCTGCAAATAAAATCGGTCTTAAAACAGCTTATTCAATTCTTTCCTTTTTAATTTTATGTAGTTTTTTGTTAACTTTGTCACTTCCTCAACCTGGAAGGATCCTCTCCATTTCCCTTGCTTTTATAGCACTACCTATTATTTTAATTTATCCTTCTGCCAAAAGATGGTTTAAATATCCTCAATTAATCTTATCCATATGCTGGGGTTTTGCTGTCTTAATTCCATGGGCCGCAAATGAAGGCAATTTGAATAGTATTGTTTTATTGTTTTGCTGGCTAGCTACCATTTTTTGGACTTTTGGCTTTGACACGATTTATGCTTTAGCAGATAAAAAATACGATATCAAAATCGGAATAAATAGTTCCGCCATTAACCTCAAGAAAAACACAAGAATGACTATTCAAATTTGTTACTTTTCAACTTCGGGTCTTCTTGCATTATGCGGATTTATTAATCAAATGGATTTTATTTTTTGGCCAATTTGGCTTATAACGGCAATCCTAATGCAAAGAGATATACTAAAAGTATTTCCTGAGGAAAAGCAATCATTAAAAAATATTGGGAATCACTTCAAAAATCAATCAATTTATGGAGGAGTCCTTTTATTAGGAATTATTATTGCCTCATAAATTCTAAATATGGTTTTTAGATTAAAAAAAGGTGATTTAATAGATATTCTAGCTCCAAGCTCCTTTATTGATGAAGAAGAAAATTTCCAAAAAGGTATAGAGATCTTAAAAAACTGGGGGCTTGAAATTAATGAAAATAATTCTCTATCAAAAAAATTTGGTTATTTTGCAGGTGATGATCCAACAAGATTTGAAGAACTGGAAAAAGCACAAAATAGTAAGCTAATCATTTTTGCAAAAGGTGGCTGGGGTTCAGCGAGACTATTAGAAAAAGAACCTTCTTGGCAGAATGGTTTAATGCTTGGATTCTCAGATACATGTTCTTTATTACTATCTAAATATTCTCAAGGATTTATAGGTTCTATTCATGGGCCCATGGTTACAAGCCTTTTCAAAGAGCCAGAGTGGAGTCTTGAGAGATTAAGAAATTTACTTTTTGATGGATATGTTGAGGACATAAGAGGAATTCCTTTAAGAGGTGGAAAAGCTAAAGGAGAAATTATAGTTTCTAACTTAACTATTGCTACTTTTTTAATTGGTACTAATCACTTTCCAGATTGCAAAGGTAAAATAATAATTTTTGAAGATATTAATGAAGATATTTATAAAATTGATCGAATGTTGACTTACCTCAGGATGACTAGAATACTTAATGAAATTGAGGGTATTGGATTCGGAAGTTTTTCGGATGAGTTATACGACCTTGAATGGAAAGATTTACTAAAAGACTGCATTATTGAAAGACTCCAAGATTTTGATTTTCCTATTATTTTTGACCTCCCCATAGGCCACATTTCAGGAAATGCATGCATCCCTCTAGGATATGAAGCGACCCTAAATGGTGATAACGGCATTCTTAGTATAGATAAACCTTTTTTTAACTAGGAGTGCTTCACAAAAAGTTTTGCTATTTTCAAATCTATAGGTGATGTAATTTTTATATTTGAATAAGTTCCTTCAATAATCTTTACTTTCCAATTAAGCATTTCGAATAGTGATGCATCATCTGTAACTTTCCAATTTTTTTCAATTGCGATAGTATGAGCTTTTTTTAATCTATTTACTAAAAAGCCCTGAGGAGTTTGTGCTGCCCACAAATAATTTCTATCTGGGGTTTCTTTAATAAAACCTTCATTATCCACAAACTTTATTGTGTCAGTTACCTTTGTAGCCAAAATAACACCTTCATTTTCATCTAATTGCTTAGCGCATTGGTCTATCAATTCAGGATTAATTAGACATCTAGCACCATCATGTATTAAAACTTTTTCAGCATCTTTTGGCAGCGCTTTTAAACCATTAAATACTGATTGTTGTCTGGTTTCACCACCATTAATCCAATGAACTTTATTGGCAAAATCCTTTGCTGAATTTAATAATAATTCTTTATCTTTCGGTTGACCAATTATTCCAACCCAATTTGTTGAGCTTGCAGAAAATACAGATTTAAGAGTCCAATAAATCAAAGATTCTCCCTCTAAATCAATAAGTAATTTATTTTTTCCAGCTTTCATTCTGCTACCACTACCTGCAGCTGGTATTAAAAAGTGCACGATAAAAGGTCTTAATATTTTCTAGACAATTATAAATAAAAGCAATATCTTTACACAAATAGTACTACGATTGAAAATTATTAAATTTTATAATGTCCAATACAGATTTATTATCAGGCAAAGTTGCTTTAATCACTGGAGCTAGCAGAGGAATTGGTAAGGAAATTGCTCTAGAACTAAGTCGCTTAGGCGCAGAAGTTTTTATTAATTACTCTTCATCAGATGAAAAAGCTGAAGAAGTTGTAAATTCAATAAAAAATTCTGGAGGTAAAGCTCATAAATTAAAATTTGATGTATCAAAAGAAGATTCTGTTAGTTCAGCTTTTGAAGAAATCATAAAGATCAATGGCAGCATTGATATCCTTATTAATAATGCAGGCATTACCAGAGATGGACTATTGATGAGAATGAAATCGGAACAATGGGATGACGTATTAAATACAAACTTAAAAGGAGTTTTTCTTTGTACAAAATATGCTTCAAAATTTATGATGAAAAAAAGAAGCGGTAGTATCGTAAATATTTCATCTGTTGTGGGATTAATTGGTAATCCTGGTCAAGCTAATTATTCTGCAGCCAAAGCTGGAGTTATTGGTTTCACCAAAACTTGCGCTAAAGAATTTGCTTCAAGAGGTATAAACGTAAATGCAATAGCTCCAGGCTTTATAGAAACAGAAATGACTGAAAAACTTAATACTGAAGATATTCTTAAAGTTATCCCTTTAGGGAAATTAGGAAGTTGTTCTCAAATTGCAAACTTAGTATCATTTTTAGTTTCGAGTGATGCTGGAAGTTATATTACAGGTCAAACAATTAGTATTGATGGTGGTATGAGTATTTAATCATGTACTTTCGTAAGGTTGTCCCAATTCATCTCTTAACCTTCTGATTTTTTGTAAGAGTTTTAGTCTTCGACTTCTTGCAGTTAAAGTCAAGAAAAACCTTAAAGGGAAATAAATTAATGTCATAGCAATCGCGAAGATTGCGGTAAGAGTAAAAATAAGATTATTTGTTTCATCCATACATTAAAGATACTCTTATTTGAATTAATTTGTATGTCTAATTAAAAGAAATTCGGCTTTCCCCACTTAATTAAATATCTCTTAAAAATGATTCTATGGGAGATTAGAATAAGATTAAAGATCAAATAAACATGGCTAAACAGTTAAGTTTTTCAAATGAATCAAGAGAAGCCTTAGAAAAAGGTGTAAATTTCGTAGCTAATGCAGTAAAGGTTACTATTGGGCCAAAAGCAAAAAACGTTGTAATAGAAAAGAAATTTGGTTCGCCAGATATAGTAAGAGATGGATCTACAGTTGCAAAAGAGATCGAGATTGAAAACCCTATTTCTAATTTAGGTGCGAAATTAATAGAACAAGTTGCATCCAAGACAAAAGAGAGTGCTGGTGATGGAACAACAACAGCAACCATTTTGACTCAGAAGATGGTTCAGGAGGGGTTAAAAAATATTGCTTCTGGCGCAAACCCTATGGAGTTAAAAAAAGGTATGGAGGCAGGCCTAGCATTTGTCCTAGAAAAATTAAGTTCAAAAAGTATTTCATTAAGTGGTTCTGACATCCAAAAAGTTGCAACAGTTAGTGCTGGAGGTGATGAAGAAATTGGATCTATAATTTCAAAAGCAATGGATATTGTTACTTCAGATGGCGTAATAACTGTTGAAGAATCTCAATCACTTGAAACAGATTTAGATATAACTGAAGGCATGTCTTTTGATAGAGGTTATAGTTCTCCATATTTCGTAACAGACCAAGAAAGACAAATTTGTGAACTTGAAAACCCTAAAATATTAATAACTGATCAAAAAATCTCAACTTTAGTTGATCTAGTTCCAATACTTGAAGAAATTCAGAAGTCAGGCTCACCTTTTCTAATTCTCGCTGAAGATATCGAAGGAGAGGCTTTAACCACCCTGGTTTTGAATAAGAATAGTGGGGTTTTAAATGTAGCTTCAGTAAGAGCTCCGTTATTTGGTGAAAGAAGAAAAGCTGCTCTCGAAGATATTGCAATTCTCACAGGGGCTAAGTTAATTAGCGAAGATAAATCGATGAAACTTGATAAAGTAACGATTAATGATTTAGGCAAAGCAAAAAAAATAACTATCACAAAGGACAAAACTACAATTGTTGCCTTCGAAGACACTAAAGATTTAGTTAAAGCGCGGGTAGAGAAATTAAAGAGAGAAGTGAATATAACTGAATCTGAGTATGATCAGGATAAAATCAATGAAAGGATAGCCAAACTAGCCGGAGGAGTAGCTCTTATCAAAGTAGGAGCTGCTACGGAAACAGAGATGAAGTATAAAAAGTTGAGAATCGAAGATTCCCTTAACGCTACGAAAGCTGCTATTGAAGAAGGCGTTGTTTCTGGAGGAGGACAAACATTAATTGAAATATCAGATGACCTTTTAAATTTAATTGAAACCTCTTCTGATGATTTAAGAACAGGGATAAATATAGTCAAAGAAGCCCTTTTGGAGCCTACCAAACAAATAGCAAAAAATGCTGGTTTTAATGGGGATGTAGTTGTCGCTGAAATTAAAAGACTCAGCAAAGGCTTTAATGCTAATTCAGGAAAATATGAAGATTTAAAAGATTCAGGAATATTAGATCCAACCAAAGTAATAAGATTAGCTCTTCAAGATGCGGTATCTATTGCAGCTATGCTCCTAACAACAGAAGTTGCGATGGCAGACATTCCTGAACCTGAAGCCGCAGCTCCTGGAGGACCAGGTGAAGATCCAATGGGAGGAATGGGTGGCATGGGAATGCCAGGTATGGGTGGCATGGGAATGCCAGGTATGGGGGGCATGGGAATGCCAGGTATGGGTGGCATGGGAATGCCAGGTATGATGTAAAAGCTAACTAGCTTTTTTATCGTTGTTAATCCACTTTCTTAAATTTTTAATATAAGGTAGGGGTAACTTTGATATTTCATTAAATTGGTTTATTTTATTAGAATTTTGATTTCTGTTAGATTTCCCATTACTGTTAGCACTTTCCAATCCATTTGATTCCCATTTTGTTTCTTCAATATTTTCAAAAGTTTTTGATAATGCAATTTTAATTTGCTCTTGATTTTCTTCCCTTACTTCATCAATTAAAGATATCTGTTCTTGAGTTTCTTCACGCTGATTTTCTTTTTGTAGTGAACTATGGATTAATAAATCATTTAATGAATCAATCCCAAATCTGTGGACCCACTTAAGAACAACATTATCTTTAATCAAAGAATTATTTTCTAAAGAAGCTTGTTTAAAAACTTCTATTAAATGATTTTTTAAAAGCATAAAATTTCTAATTTAACTTTCTATTTAACAGAGGTCTTATAATAATCAAGGATAAAACTGTTAAAGAAAATAAAATTGAGATACAACTCTTACAAGTTAAATCACCATATGGGGCATGTAAAGCCACTAATTCTAAATCCATAGTTTGTGTATAGGCAGTCCTAATTGGTTCAATAGCAAAAGTTAATGGATTTAATGAAGCTAACCAACCCAGCCAATTTGGCATAAATGAGATTGGAGCTAAAGCAGTACTTGCAAAGAGAAGAGGTAAATTTATTACGAAAATAAGAGCGATTAATTCAATATGTCCCGGCAAAACAAAAGCTAAACATAAACTGATTGATGTCACAAAAAGAACTAATAAAATTAGTGTTGTAAACACAATTCCTAAACCATATAAGTTGGGCCATCCATAACCCAAAAGGTATGAAACAACCATTATTACAATACTTTGAACAAAGCTCAAGATTGTTATGTAAAAAAAAGAAGATAAAACTATGGATAATCTACTCGTTAAAGGAGCCACAAGTAATCTATTAAGAAATCCAAACTCTCTATCAAACATTAAAGGAAGACCAGAGTTTAATGCTCCGCTAAAAGCAGTAAAAACAATTAGTCCTGCTCCTAAAAAATTGCCATAAGAATCAACTCCTGGCAAAAAACCTTCAGGAGCTTTAGAGAATAATGCCCCAAATAAAAAAAGCCAAATTATGGGTTGTAATATTCCTGCTAAAAGAGTTGATGGTCTTCTTTTTAATTGAATAAATAATCTCTTTGTTAATGCAAATGTCTCTTGATATAAAAAAAATAAATTATACCGTTGTAATTCCATAATTAGCAGTAATTAGTTTTTATTATAGTTAGTTAACCAAAATTTTCTTATCTCATGGATTGCTTTGATTCTTTTTTTAGGTCTCTTTTCCCTGCCATAGAAATTTCAGCATCCAATAATGTTTTACCGGTTGCCTGAAGATATACATCATCCAAACTTGGCTGACTTTGGGTAAGAGAAAAAATTTCAAACTTTGAGAATGCCAATTCCACTTTTAGCTTCGTAAGTAAATCTTTTTTCTTATCTGCTACAAAATTTATCGAGTAACCTTGAGCTTCATTTATGATAATCTGACTAATTCCATCTATTGAAGATAAAATTTGACATATATTTTTTGCTTCTTCCTGATTACTAAATTCTCTTACTTTCAAAGTTACTCTATCTCCTCCTAATTTATTTTTGAGCTCTCCAGGAGTCCCTTGTGCTATAACTTTTCCATCATCAATTATCACTAATCTGTCTGCCAATTTATCTATTTCATCAAGATAGTGACTGCTTAAAATAATGGTCATCCCATTATTTCTCAAATCTTTCAAAAGTTGCCATATAATATTTCTACTTTCAATATCTAAACCAACTGTAGGTTCATCCAAAATTAATACTTGGGGCAAATGTAAAAGTCCAGCTGCCAGATCTATTCTTCTTTTCATTCCTCCTGAATAAGTTCCGCACTTACGATCAATCCAATCATCCATTTCTAATTGATCTATTAATTTATTTATCCTTTCAAATTTTTTGTTTTTGTTAATGTGATATAAATCTGATTGAAAATCCAAAAGCTCTCGTCCAGTTAAAATTTTATCGAGTGAAATGTCTTGAGCAACATAACCAATTAATTCTCTAATTTTCCTTGAATTTTTTATCAGATTAATATTATTTATAAAAACTTCTCCACTATCAGGCTCTATTAAAGTAGCGAGTATTTTTATTAGTGTTGATTTACCAGCACCATTTGGACCTAGTATTCCAAATAATGTGCCGGCTTCAATTTCCATCGATAAATTTTTTAATGCATTGATATCTGAATAAGATTTTGAGAGCCCTTTTACTTTTATATAATTCATCAAACTTACAATTTACTTATCAAACATTTTACATCTAATTTAATTACTAAGCAGGGATACTATAGATAAAAATATTTGCATAGATTGCTGCTCAAATTCTACGGATAGTTGGGTTCTGGAAATTAATAATAAAAGACAAATGCCAAACATATAGAGAATAGACCACCTAAAAAGAGACTTTGCTCTTGAAAGATCATTAGGAGATTTCTTTAATTCATTAATTAATTGCAAAAGTCTTCCATTAAATGGCAATAACATAATTCCGTATAAGAGACCCCCTTCAGGTAAAGCAAAGACTCCCATAATACTCATTAAAACTGTTGCCCACCCGTAACGAGAAATCGCTTTAGCAGTAAAAACAGATCCTTTTACAGAAGGTAGCATAGGAATACCAACAGATGCGTAGTCATCCTTCAACAAAATTGCGAGTGCCCAAAAATGAGCTGGGGTCCATAACATTACTAAACCAAATAACCACCAACCACTAAGACCTACATGCCCTGTGGCAGCAGATGCTCCAACTAAGGGTGGTATCGCACCAGCTACTCCTCCGAAAACAATATTTTTTGTTGTACGGGGTTTCAAAATAACTGTATATAAAATTACGTAGCTAAATAAACCAAGAAGAGTTAATCCCGCAGCTAAATAATTTACACCACTTACTAAAAGCATCGAAGCTGCCAAAGTACATGATACAGCAGCTAAAAATACAGTTTCAGATGACAACTTACCTGCTGGCAAGGCTCTTTTGCTAGTTCTTGTCATCCTCTTATCTAATTCCATTTCCCACAAGCAATTAAGAGCTCCTGCTGCTGCTGCTGCCAAAGCGCCTCCTCCTAAAGTACAGATAAGTTTCGGGGAAGACAAAGGCCATTCTTCTGTTAAAGCCATTCCTCCCAAAGTTGTTGCCAATAAAAGTGGGATTAATCTAGGTTTTGCTACTTCAAGCCAAGGTGGCAAAGTTAATCTTTTTCTTGAAGGTACAACTTCATCCCTAATTGGAGATTTATAGTTCAAGTTTTCTAAGTTACTACTGTTCATGAATTGATACCAACCATTTGAGAATTTAGGGAATGGTTTAGGCCTTTTTTGGTAAAAGGATTTCTAAAAATTAATGTTGTTAATATCGCGATAAATAAAGAGGCGTTAAGTTGATGACCGATAATAAAAATAGGTTCATTCAAATTTGTTTTAAGACTTAAAACACCCAAAGCAATTTGGGAAAACAAGAGAAAAATAAGTGCTGAGAGATATTTCCAATTTTCATTAAGCAAACTTCTCCTATAAATTGCAGTAGCAATAATCAATAGAATTGAAAAAGCAATTGGAAAAGCAAATAATTTATGAGTATTTAAAATAAGGCATTGTTTATTAAAAGATAAGCAAATATGTGCCGACCAGGTTGATGAAAGCCGGACTCCAATAAAAGATTGAATGAGAGTAAGTAAAAGAGGAAAAAACAATAATAATCTCCACCAAATTAAAGGCTCTTCTATCTCGTCATTTTCTAAATTTTGGTTTATCGAAATTGTTGTGATGAGAAGTAGAAAAGCTATTAAAAGATGGCCAGTAACTGTATATGAATCAAGCAGGTTTATTACTGTTAAAGCTCCAAAAGATCCTTGGACAATAACGAGAAAAAGTAATAATGAATAAGTTTTAGGTAACCAATTTGGAATTTCATTTTTCCAAATAATTGAAAGGGCAAATTTAAAAAGAATTAATATTCCAACCAGGAAAGCATCTAGACGATGAAACCACTCTAGAAATACTCTTAGGTTCATATGATTAAAAGGCAAAAAAGATCCATAACATAATGGCCAATCTGGACAAGCAAGTCCCGCCTCCATGACTCTAGTAGCACCTCCAATTACGATTAGTGCGATGAGTGCGAGTACACTATGACTTCCCAACCTTTTAAAAATTGTAAGATATTTTGATTTATATATTTGGTTATTAATCAAATGGGAAAAACCTATTATTTTGCATAATAAATTAGATTCAAAAACCAAACATTAATTAAAAATTAATATGTTTAATTTAAAAAATAATTTACTAATTTAATCTTTTTTCCCTGACAATTAACTCTAAAAAGTTATAAATAATACCCCTTTTATTTCATAAATCTTAAGAAGTTGTGAATTTAAATGTTTTTCTTTTAACAAAGGATGCAGGATTAAAAAAATTGAATATCTTGAGGATATAAATACAAATTTTTAAGTAATCAATTGTTAAATAAAAACTTTTATTTAATACTTATTATTTCCCTCGTTTTTGCTATATCTTTTTGGATTGGTTTTAATGTAAATTTGCTCCCAGCTGAAGCAAGTATTAATGCACCAATATATGATGAACTTTTTAAAATTCTTTTCATCATTGGATTAATTATTTTTATAGGAATGACAATAGCAGTTATTTATAGCTTATTTAAATTCAGGAAAAGAAATGATCAGATAGGCGATGGTATAGCTCTAGAGGGAAATTTAAGCTTAGAAATTGTATGGACAATTATCCCTTCAATAATTGTTTTATTAATAGGTCTATATAGCTACAACATCTACGATCGAATGGGAGGGATGAAAGAACTAAATCATAACCACGAAATGATGAGTTCTAACACTGAAAAAATATGGGCTGGAATAAGTCAAACTCCTGATAATGAAATAGCAATAAATAATTTATCAATTGAAGTTTCAGCTATGCAATTTGCATTTCTATTCAATTATCCCAAGGGCAATTTTATATCAGGAGAATTACACGTTCCAGTTGATCAAAAAGTATCAATGAAAATGGAATCTAAAGATGTAATTCATGCTTTTTGGGTGCCAGAGTTCAGAATTAAACAAGATATTATTCCTGGTCAACCAACTATTCTAAATTTCACTCCTACAAAAGTAGGTAAATATCCGATAATTTGCGCAGAATTATGTGGCCCATATCATGGAGGAATGAGAGCCTCCATAATTGTTGAAGAAGAATCTGCTTACAAAGAATGGTTTAACAAAAATAAAAAACCAGAGGTAAATTTATGACAATATCAATTGATCCACAAAAAACCAATAATGAAAGCCTTCAACCTAAAGGCTGGCTAAGATACTTTAGTTTTAGTCTTGATCATAAAGTAATTGGGATACAATACTTAGTTTGCGGTTTCCTTTTCTATTTAATAGGAGGAACCTTAGCGAGCGCTATAAGAATTGAACTAGCTAGTCCAATGTCTGATTTCATGCCAAGAGATGTTTATAACCAAGTTTTAACCCTGCATGGAACAATAATGATATTTCTTTGGATAGTACCTGTTGTAAACGGTGCTTTTGGAAATTATTTAATTCCATTTTATGTAGGTGCTAGAGATATGGCATTTCCAAGATTAAATGCCGTAGCTTTTTGGTTAATTCCTCCTTCAGGTTTGATGCTAGTAGCGAGCTATTTTGTTGAGGGTGCTGCTCAAGCTGGATGGACAGCTTATCCTCCTTTGAGCATAACTACTCCGCAATCGGGACAAATTATTTGGATTCTTAGCGTTCTATTACTTGGAGGCAGTTCTATATTTGGTGGAATAAACTTTATCGCGACAATTATCAAATTAAGAAGGCCAGGATTAAAACTTATGCAATTGCCAATGTATTGTTGGGCAATGCTTGGGACAAGTCTATTAGTTGTTTTGTCAACTCCTGTTTTAGCAGGCACTTTGATTCTACTTAGCTTCGATATCATTGCTAAAACAGGCTTTTTCAACCCTGTTTTAGGTGGCAATGTCGTGGTTTACCAGCATTTATTTTGGTTTTATTCTCACCCAGCTGTATATATTATGGTACTTCCTGCCTTTGGTTTGGTAAGTGAAATACTTCCTGTACATGCTAGAAAACCACTTTTTGGTTATACAACAATGGTTTTTTCAATAATGGGGATAGTTGTTTTAGGTTTAGTTGTTTGGGCTCATCACATGTTTACAAGTGGAACACCTCCTTGGATGAGATTGTTCTTTACTATCGCGACAGCATTTATTGCTGTCCCCACAGGAATAAAATTTTTCAATTGGGTTGCAACATTATGGGGAGGTAAAATTTCAATTAATAGTGCAATGTTATTCTCTTGCGGATTTATTATAAATTTTGTTTTTGGAGGTATTACAGGAGTAGCTTTGGCACAGGTACCTTTTGATATTCACGTACATGATACCTATTTCGTTGTAGCTCATTTTCACTATATAGTTTATGGTGGGACTGTTTTTATTATTTTCTCATCGATATATCATTGGTTCCCCAAAGTAACTGGGAAAATGCTAAACGAAAAATTAGGAATTTTACATTTTATAATTACTTTTATTGGATTTAATTTGTGCTTTGCTCCTCAACATTGGCTGGGTTTAAATGGAATGCCGAGAAGAGTCGCTGAATATGATCCACAATTTCAGTTAGTTAATCAAATTAGTAGTCTTGGGGCTCTTTTGATGGCTATAAGCACAATTCCTTTTTTAATAAATGTTTTCCTTAGCGTGAGAAATGGAAAAGATGCTGGAAATAACCCTTGGAATGCTCTTACACCTGAATGGTTAACATCTTCTCCACCTCCAGTTGAAAATTGGGAAGGAGAAGCTCCATTAGTTGAAGAACCTTATGGTTATGGTAAATAAATTTCTGAACAAAAATAAAAACAAATGACAACTCTAGATAGCTCAAAAGAAATTCAAAAAAATAATTCAGAAGTCAATGAAACACATGAAGACTTCAGAATGTTTGGTCTTATAACTTTCCTAATTGCGGACGGAATGACTTTTGCTGGATTCTTTGCTGCTTATCTAACTTATAAAGCAGTAAATCCATTACCTGATGGTGCTATTTATGAATTAGAACTTCCAATACCGACACTCAATACAATTTTATTACTTGTTAGTAGTGCAACTTTCCATAAAGCAGGAAAAGCACTTTTAAAAGATAAAAACTCTGATTCCCAAAAATGGTTATTTTTTACTGCTTTTCTTGGAATTATATTTTTAATATGTCAATTATTTGAATATTTTCATTTGCCTTTTGGATTAACAGATAATTTATTTGCAAGTACCTTTTATGCTCTTACTGGTTTTCATGGATTACATGTCACTTTAGGCACTTTAATGATTTTAATTATTGCTTGGCAATCGAGAATCAATGGTGGAAGATTAAATAGTCAAAATATGTTCCCATTGGAAGCTGTTGAATTGTACTGGCATTTTGTAGATGGAATATGGGTTATTTTATTTATTATTTTGTACCTTTTATAAAAAATTAATTTTAAAAATTAAATATATTTTTTATTAATTTATATTGCCACAGTTCTCCTTTTTAGTAAGAATATATAGTTAGAAATTTGTCAGATAATGCTAGAGGGAAAAGAACTTCTTGAAAAAGCAAAATTATTAAGTAAAAAATCTGAAGATGAGATAGCAAAAGGTTGTGGTTACGTTGGTCCTAGCGGAAGAATCTTAAGAAAAAGTTTTTACAAGGCGCTTATCGAAGCTAAGGGTTACAAAATAGGAAATGGTCGTCAGGGGAAAAATGGTAAAAGAGCTTCAAGAGGCAGACAAACAGAATTCAAAACTAAAGTTCATGGCAATGGGAACCTATTAATTGGTCATGCCTACACCAAAAAATTAGGTCTAGAACCTGGTCAGGAATTTAAAATCGATCTAAAAAAAGAGTCAAAAACAATTTTTCTGATTCCGTTAAATTAAAAAAATATTTTACCAACCATTTTCTTTAAGCCACTCCGAAGAAATATTATTTGAAGTTAAATCTTGATTAGTATTTTTATTAAATAAAAGTAATTTCTCCACATATTTAATTAGTGCATCTGCCTCAAGGTTTACGTTGTCACCGACATTTAATTTATTCAGATTTGTGTTGTGCCAAGTATGAGGAATTATCGCGATAGTAAATATTTCTCCCTCCTGCTCATATTTTGCAATTGTAAGACTTATCCCATTTACACAAATACTACCTTTATTAACTACATATTTTGAAAAATTATTATTTTTCCACTTTATTGATAAGAGCCAAGATTTCTCTAATTTTTCTATATTATCAACAACTCCAAGGCCATCAACATGTCCGCTGACTATATGCCCTCCTAGACGGTCGGAAACCCTAAGAGCAGGCTCCAAATTAACAATCTGATTCAGGTTCGACTTTACTCCTAAAGTTGTTTTTTTTAATGTCTCCTCACTAACATCAACAGTAAATTTATTTTGAAAAATCTCTTTAACTGTCAAACAAATTCCATCAACAGCTATACTGTCACCGATTGTCATATCAAATAAATTATCTAGAATTTCAATTTCTAAAATATTTTTTTCTTGTTTTAGTTTTCCAATTGATTGAATTATTCCTGTGAACATAGATTTAAGAATAATATTTTTGCAAAATTTTGTATTTACTTTAATTTACTTTAAATGATTTTCAACTATAAATGAATTAAAGAATAAATAAAAAGAAATTGATTATATTTAGATGATTATTAATTCACAAAAAAGATCATTTGGTAGAGGAGAGAAGGTGAGCTTATTCACTTTAGGGACAATGAGAGCAACTGAGAGTCTCGAAAAAATGTATTGCATAATAAAAAATGCATATTATGCAGGAATTAACCACATTGAAACAGCACCTTCTTATGGCGATGCTGAAAAACTTGTTGGAAATTCAATAAAAAAACTATCAATAGAAGAGAATATAAAAGAAAAAAATTGGGTGATTACTTCCAAAGTTTTACCAAAGGGTGATTTTGACTTTTTAAAAAATAATTTTAAAAAGTCTCTTAGAAATTTAAATCGCGAGAAAATTAATAATCTTGCAATTCACGGACTCAACTTAAAACAACATCTAGATTGGGTTCTAGCTGGAGAGGGCAAGAAATTCATATCTTGGATACTTGAGAAGGGACTAGTTGATCAAGTTGGTTTTAGTTCACACGGAAGTTATTCAGTCATTCAAGATGCAATTAACTGTGAAGTTTTTACTTTTTGTAGTCTTCATTTACATTATTTAGATCAATCTAAGATTGCTTTAGCAGAGGAAGCTATAAAAAAAGGCATGGGAGTTTTAGCAATATCACCCGCTGATAAAGGCGGTAGGTTGTATTCTCCAAGTGAAATTTTGTTAGAGGCCTCTAAGCCTTTTCATCCATTAGAATTAGCGTATAGATTTCTGCTGGCAAAAGGCATTACAACTTTGTCCTTAGGGGCGACAAACAAAAAGGATTTTGAATTTGCGCATAAACTTAGGAACTCATTCGAGAAGCTTACAAAACTTGAAATAAGCGCCTTGAATAAAATTGAGGAAGTTGCTAATGAAAGATTAAACACGACCAAATGTGAACAATGCAGATGTTGCCTTCCATGCCCCAATGAAATACCTATTCCAGAAATACTCCGTTTAAGGAATATATCTATTGGATATGGGCAATTAGAATTTTCAAAAGAAAGATACAATTTAATAGGAAAAGCTGGCCACTGGTGGGAAGAAAAAAACTCCTCATTTTGCCAAGAATGCAATGAATGTGTTCCTAAATGTCCTAGTAAATTAGATATACCAAATTTATTAAAGCAAACCCATAACTTATTAATTGAAACTCCGAGAAAAAGATTATGGGGTTAAAGACTCATTCCAGAAATTTTTAAAATTAATTTTTTGTTCATTTGTAAGAACAGGGAAAGACCAACTATTTTCCCAACATTCCTCAGAAGGCCCTGAGATTGGGAACATCTCAGATTTATATTTTGTTTGTATATGATCACTATTAAATGGTAGATACCAACCCTGACTTACTAATTTATCTACAGTTGATTTATTTTCTAAAGATTTAATCCATTTAATTAATATTGCATTATTTCGATCAGATCGAGTAAGAAGAAAATGCCACATCAAAGGTACTCCTTGGCTTGGGAAAACTAAAGAAAGTCTTGGATCTATTTTTAAATATTTTGAGCAGAGACTATAAGGAATTATTGCGACACAAGCATCAGAATTAATTAACCAATTTAGCATATTTCTATCATCAAATAACATTGCTTGGCTTTTAAGTTTTTCTAAAGAATTAAAGGAATTAATTTTTTTAGCAATTGATAATATTATTCTGGGACTTTGTGGAAAAATAATTTTTCCTGTTAATTTTTTAGAAAGAAGAAAATCCCAAGAAGTTCTGGCTGAATTTATTAATTCTTTATTATTTTTAATGATAATTGTATAAGGTACTACGCCAATAGGAAATAATTTACTTCTCTGATTTTGATTAAAACTTCCCAAAAAATCTATCGATCTCTTATCCAAATTTTCTATAAGTGGATATTCATTTATTTTTTCAAATTCTGCAAAATCTATACTTGTAATCCATCCATCGTTTATTAATGTAAATTCGGAGTCGAAAATTATGTTTCTATTTTTTTGTAACTGGATATTTTCAAAATTAATTTTTTTCTGTTCCCATTCTTTTGGAATCGTATCTTTAAAAGATTTTGGATAAAAAGAATTTTGAAATGCAATATTAACTTTATTGGGAAGATTACTGCAAGAGTTTAAAAGAAATAAAAGAGAAAGCTTACCATAATTTAAAAATTCTCGTCTGGTTGCAAATTTTGATAACATTCAGCGATCCTTCTCTAAAGAAATTTGACCTACAACTTTCATCATTTCCAGATTTTGTTGACACAATGAAACTATTTCTTTATTTTTAAATCCATTCAAGAAAGCAAGTATTGATATTCCACCAGCGCCAACTCCTTCTTTGACATGACCCAATTCATAATCATTCAATTCTTTATATATTGATGATTTAAAATTTAGAGGGCTTGCTAAACCTAATAAGTTGACATCATATTTTTCATTAATCAAATTTAATAAATCATTAATAGAATTATCTTTAACAAGCCATCCAGTGGTCGCAATAAAAACATCCTCAATAAAATCGTCTTTATTTTTTGAACCTAAGAATTCTAATACAAGCACAATCACAGCTAACATTTGACTACCACCAGACAATATGACAGGTTGGTTTGCTATTCTGGCTCCAATTAATAAGCCCATTGAGAAAGCTTGGAAAGGATCCCCCACGGATGAAATAACATCAAAAGAATCAAAATTAGTCTTAAGATTTGCATTTAAAAGTCCTTTTTTAACGACGTTTCTTCTTAGGTCTCTTGGAGCTTTAAACAAACTACTCCCCACTAAGTTATACACCTTCAAACCAAAAGCTTCCATTACTGCCTGAGCAGTTGTTGTACCCCCTGGGACAGATTCAGAAATTAAAATGGGTTGTTTTGATGATTTTCCTATCGCGAGACCTTTTTCATAGAGATTTAAAACTCTTTCTTTAGGCATAGATTTACCTGTTGTAAGACAATTTGATGGTCCCAAGTCCCTATCTTCTATAATCAAATGATTGAAGTAAGGCTTTACTCCTATTCCTAAAGGAACAACAGCTGGATAAACATTTATAAGCTTTGAACAAACATAACTTATTAGTGCAGGAGTTACTCCTGCATTTAGGAAAGGCAATTTATATTGATGATCTTTCGAAGGTCCCTCAAGAAAAAATTCGGCATCTGCAAGCGCTGTTGTTCGCCTAGCCTTTGCATTAGTACCTGCAGCGGAAATTCCTGCAATTTGGGATGTATTGGTACCTGCAATTATAAGGAATATTTTGAAATCTTTAATATTCTTTTTTAGTTTCTTTATTCTATTAAGTTGTATTTTTTTATTGGAATCACTACCAAACAAATTTATTCCTAGTTCTGAAATATTCATTCTTATTTTCTTATCAATGATTAAAGTCAAACAGACTATTTAATAATCTTGGAGGATCTGGAATTGTTAATTTAAATCTTGGAAAAATAGAATAGGCAACTACATGTACTGTTAAAACATAAACTATTTCTTGAAAAATTATTAACAAAATTGCACCTAATTGAATACTTAGTATTGATGGAGAAAAAGGCAAATTAAATAAGTCAATAAACTTCTCTATTAGTCCATAACTTGCCCTTGTAATTAACACCCAAAGATTATCTCCAACCAACGTAGATAATGCTATTACTCGTAAGAAGAAACCCACAGTTCCAATTACAACTCCAATAGTTAAACTCACTCTCCAACCCTTTTCTTTAAACCAACACCAACCCAACCAAAAAGCCAAAATACCATAAGGGAACAAAAATAAGGTCCCTCTAACAGGTCCCATAATTATGAATAAAAGTAGAAATTGTATTAGGATTCCTTCCAATGCAGTTTTAGTTCCTCTTCGCAAATGCAATAGAATCAATGGCAAGGGTAAAACCAATCTTAATAATGCACCCCCAATGGGCAAATAATATAGGGCGACCCATAATAATGATGAAAGAGATGCTAGATATGAGGTCTCTACAATATTTAATGCTTCAGTTTTTGTTGTTATTTTCATCTTATTTTTGGATTTTTTTTATTAATTATTATTCATGACTTTATTTTTTGAATCTAAAATTCGTTCAATCTTTTCTATTTCAAAATTTACCTCAGAATCCCTCAAAATGGTACTTAAATCTTTAGTAGGATCTTTGGGATCAGCATCTTTTAAGATGAATATTATTTTGTAAGTTTGAAGCTCAATATTTCTTTTTTTTGAGGAGTTTTTAATTTTATTATTTCTCTTTTTTTGCAAGTTTTCTGAATTTTTAATTTTAATCTTTTTGTTTTCTTTTATTAAAATTTTTTCATTACTTAAATTCTTTTTTAAATCTTCATCTTGGCTTATTTTATCTAAATCATTAAAACTACTTTCAAGAAAATTTCCAATTTTACCTCCAGAGCATGATTGCACTAAAATTAAAAAGATTAATAAAAAAAATTCTTTTTTTTTTAAAATCATATTTTTAAATTTTATTTTTTCTTGTATTTTTTTTATTACTTATTTTTGTGTTTTTGGGAATAGATCCTTTTTTATCTTTTAGTTTTTCTTCCAAAAGGGATACAGCATCATCTATGGAGAATTTTTCTAAATCAGTATCTTTAGAGAGCGAAACATTAGTTTTACCACATTTTAAATAGACACCATATCTTCCATTTAATATTTGGATTTTCTCGTTAAATTCTTTTGGTTTTCCAAGGTCTTTAAGTACCTCTTGACCACCTCTACCCATTTTTGGCATCGCAAGAATTTCTAATGCCCTTTTTAGATCAACTGCAAAGACATCATCTTCTTTTTTTAATGATCTATTTTCAGATTCATTTTCATTTTTAATCCATTTAATATAAGGTCCAAATCTCCCTCTATCAGCCTCGACAATACCTCCTTCAGGGTGCGCTCCTAGTAATCTAGGTAAACTTAAAAGTAATAAAGCCTCATCTAGAGTTAGATCATCGGTTTTTAACTCTTTGGGTAATGAAGCTCTTCTTGGTTTAGGTTTATCTTGATCATTATTTCCCAATTGAACATATGGTCCATAAGGGCCGAATCTTAAAAAGACTTTTTCCCCGGTTTTTGGATCAGTTCCAAGATCTGATGGACCACTCAAAATTTGATCAACTTTCTTTTTATCTAAATCCCCAGGAGTAATATCCATCGGGAGATTACCTTTAGCCTGAATTTCATTTCCAGAGTCGTCAATTTTTATCCCCTCCAGCCAAGGTCCGTTAGAGCCTATTCTGACTACGCAAGGGAGGTCTTCGAAATCAACTTGTCTATAAGCTTTACCATCAATATCACCCTCTGTTTTCTGAACTTTCACCTCCAGACCATTTTTACCTTTATAGAAAGTCTCGAGGTATGGTAGCCACTCAAGATTGCCTGAAGATATTTCATCCAATGAAGATTCCATCTTTGCAGTAAAAGCAGTATCAACTAGGTCAGGAAAATGTTCTTCTAATAGAGCAGTAACAGCAAAAGCAGTAAACGTTGGAGCTAAAGTATTGTTAGATATATTTGCATAACCTCTATCTACAATTGTCCCAATAATGCTTGCATAAGTAGAAGGCCTTCCAATACCTTCTTTTTCAAGGACTTTTACTAATGCAGCCTCTGTATATCTTGCAGGTGGTTTAGTTTCATGAAAAGTAGATTCCTTATCAGTTACTTCTAGAGATGTCCCTGTTGTTAAGTTTGGGAGAATTATTTCTTGTTGTTCAAGGGATGAACTCGGGTCATCACTTCCCTCAACATAGGCTCTGAAGAAACCTGCGAAATCAATGCTTTTCCCACTTGATTTAAATAATCCATCACCTACGCTAATTTCGGCATTAATCATAGTTAGCCTAGCTTCCGCCATTTGACTAGCTACAGTTCTTTTCCAAATTAAATCATAAAGTGAAAGATCTCTACCAGTTAGATTGGTTTCCTTTGGAGTTTTAAATACCTCACCTGCGGGCCTAATAGCTTCATGCGCTTCTTGAGCATTTCTTGCAGTTGAATTAAATTGTCTTGGTGAATCAGATAAATACTCTTTCCCATACATTGAACTTACGCATTCTCTAGCAGATTTTATGGCTTGTCCAGAAAGATGAACTGAATCAGTTCTCATATAAGTTATGAAACCTCTCTCATATAGCCCCTGTGCACATCTCATAGTTTCTCTTGCAGATAAGCGAAGTTTCCTATTTGCTTCTTGTTGCAATGTACTAGTTGTAAATGGAGGTACTGGCTTACGAATGGATGGTTTTTTTTCAATTTTTGAGACTAACCAATTCTGGGAAGAAAAAGCCTTTAACAAATCTTTTACCTTTTCTTCTTCAATTATCAATGATTTATTTCCAAGTTTTAATTTGCCAGTTTGTTCATCAAAATCAGAACCATTCGAGATTCTTTGCCCTTTAAAACTAAATAATTTAGTTTCAAAAGTAATATTATCTTTTATTAAAGAAGCTTTAATCCCCCAGTAACTACTCTTTTTAAAAGATCTTCTTTCTCTCTCTCTTCTTACAAGCAATCTTACAGATACTGATTGAACGCGACCAGCAGATAATCGGGGAGCTACTTTCTTCCAAAGGAGGGGAGACAATTCATATCCAAAAAGCCTGTCTAAGATTCTTCTGGTTTCTTGAGCTTGAACAAGTTCCATGTCAATTTCTCTAGTTTCATCTAAAGCTTTATTAATTGCTTTTTTTGTAATTTCGTGAAAAACCATTCTCTTAGTTGGTATTTTAGGCTTAAGAATTTGTAGAAGATGCCAGCTAATACTCTCTCCCTCTCTGTCTTCATCAGTTGCAAGCAATAGTTTGGTCGCGCCTTTTAATGCATTTTTTAACTCTTTAACAACCTTTTTCTTATCTTTTGGAACTATATAAAGGGGTTCAAAATCTTCTGTTGTATTTACTCCTATTCTTGACCATTTTTCCTTTTTAACTGCAGCAGGGATTTCAGCTGCCCCTTTTGGAAGATCCCTAACATGCCCCATTGAAGCAAGAACTTCATAATTTGAAGGCAAAAACTTTCTTATTGTTTTTGCTTTGGTGGGACTTTCAACAATTACTAGTGTGTGATCCAAGGTTTATTTCAGAAATTGGTGTTTTTGTTCAGTTTGGGCATATTATGATTATTTGAAACTTTTTCAAGTAATTTCTTCTGAAAATTTCAAAATTCATGCCTACAAATTATAATTAAGTTAAGATTAACTCTTTGAACCTCACAATCAAACATCTAATTTAATCCAATTTAATAAAGTGCCCAACGAAATCTTTACAATTAATCTAAACGCTCAAGCCATTATTCCAGAGGCTTTTATCTTACTAGGTATTGTTGGGACTCTACTTGTAGATCTTGCAGGAGAAAAAACAGCATCAAAATGGGCACCAATAATATGCTACTTATCTATTGGCAGCTCTCTTTTTTGCTTAGCATTGCAATGGAATAATCCAGTAAATAGTGCATTTATTGGTTCCTTTAATTCAGATAATTTAGCGATAGCATTTAGATCAATAATATCTTTATCAACTTTAGTTTCTTTACTTATAAGCTGGCGATATACAGAACAAAGTGGTAGTCCTATTGGGGAGTTCGCTGCAATAGTTCTTTCGGCAACGCTTGGAGCAATGCTTTTGTGTGGATCTACTGACCTTATTAGCGTATTTATATCTCTCGAGACTTTATCGGTAGCAAGTTATTTACTCTCTGGTTATCTCAAGAGAGATCCAAGAAGTTCAGAGGCAGCTTTAAAATACCTACTTGTTGGGTCAGCTGCTGCTGCTGTCTATTTATATGGTTCCTCCTTTCTTTATGGTTTAAGTGGTTCAACAAACTTAGAAATAATTGGTTTAGAAATTATCAACAAGCCATCATTCATTACTTCTCTAGCTCTTGTATTTGTCTTATCAACTGTGGCATTTAAAATCGCGGCGGTTCCCTTTCATCAATGGACTCCTGATGTATATGAGGGATCACCCACACCTGTTGTAGCTTTTTTATCTGTTGGTTCAAAAACAGCAGGTTTTGCATTTGCAATAAGAATATTAAGCACTTCATTCTCTTCGTTCGATGAAGAATGGAAACTTTTATTTACTATTTTGGCCATATTGAGCATGGCTTTAGGAAATGTTGTAGCTCTTGCGCAAACCTCAATGAAAAGGATGTTAGCTTACAGCTCTATTGGACAAGCTGGATTTGTAATGATTGGAATAGTATCTGGGACACAAGATGGTTTATCAGCTGCCGTTTTATATTTAGCTGCGTACTTGTTTATGAATTTGGGTGCGTTTTCATGTGTGATACTTTTCTCACTTAGAACAGGCTCTGACAGAATT
>CACJUL010000013.1 GCA_902596585.1 uncultured Prochlorococcus sp. | reverse complement strand
TATAATGGAAGCAAGTTGTGAGTCCAAAGATATTGATTTGGTAGAAAATAAAATTAATAAAACAATAGATGAGATCTCTAATTGTAAAACCTTGGCTTTGGATGAAATAAAAAAAGCAATAAATATTGTGAAAAGTAATTATATCTTTAATTTAGAGACATCTACACAACTCTCTTCGTTCTTTGGAAATGAACTTCTTTGGGGGAGAAAATCTTCAATAAATAATCTAGAGAGTCATTTAAAATATTGGAATGACTTGGATAACTTCAAAGAGATAACAGAATATATCCGTGGAGAGAAATTCACTTTAGTTGCATCCCCTAGTAAATGTTAAAAAAATATTTTTTAGATAATAAAAAAAGAAATTTTTCAACTGCTTTAATTTGGATTAAAGGGGGGAGTAATATGGATAATACTGGCAAAAAAGGGATAAACAAGATACTTTGTTCACTACTTACCAGAGGATGTGAAGGTTTTAACAATTTCACTCTCTCTGAGTATATTGAGTCATATGGCGCAGAATTAAATCAAGAAATATTTGAAGATGGAATTTCAATAAGTATTAAATCCCTAAATGAACATTTCAGCAAATTATTCCCTTTATTAGAATTAATAATTAATAAACCAATCCTCTCGGAAACAGAATTTAAAAAAGTAAAAAAATCTTCTATTGATCAAATTAAAAAAGATAAAGAGAATCCATTCAATATCTGCTTTGAAAAATGGAGAAAAATTGTTTACTTAAATCATCCTTATGCTTTCAACACAATTGGCAATGCTAATGATGTCTCAAAGATTACCTTTGAAGATGTTTTGCTTGAGTTTAAAAAATTAAAATATAGAGAAAAGTATTTAATTTCAAATAATCCCGAAATAAATGGAGAAAATTTTGGAACATTAGAAAAAAAATTTTTAAAAGAAAAATCATATCACTTAAATCATAATTTAAATACTAAGAATAGATTTGATTACATTAATAATGATTCAAATCAAACAATAATAATGATGGGGAACCAAACTTGCTCGCGAAGAAGTAATGAATATTTTCCTCTTAAGGTTTTGGAGTCATATTTATCTTATGGAATGAGCGCTGCTTTATTTAAACTTTTTAGAGAAAAGCATGGTATCACGTACGATTTAGGTGTTTATTATCCTATTAGGAGTGGAAATGCTCCATTTTTAATTTATTTATCCGTATCTAATGAGCAAGCACTTTTTGCTTTTGAACTTTTATCAACACTATGGAAAAATTTACTTTTTAATCCGTTGACTGATGCTGAAATATTTTTAGCAAAAGAAAAACTAAAAGGTTCTTTTCTATTAGGAAATCAATCTCTAGATGAAATTTTACAGAGAAAGATACAGTTGGTAAGTTATGGTATTTCACCAATTTCTGAAAACGATTTAAATTCAAAAATAGAGGAAATATCTTCGTTAGATATTTTTAAATTAACAAATAAATATTTTTCAAAACCTTTCCTGAGTATTTCTGGAAATAAAAGGATATGTTTGGAAATTTCTAGTAGGTGGAAGAAAAACTTTTAAGTTAGTTTTTCTCAATCTTATCAATATCTATTAAAAAAGAACCTCTTCTAAACTTTACTTCAACTGTATCTGGAGATTTGATTGAAAGGATTTGCCCAATTTCATCAATTGCCACTAGATCAGGTGGTCTTAACATCGGCATATTATCTGAAGTCTTCAAGTAAGAGACTGGCGCAATCAACTTAACCTTATCGTTGATCTCAAATTTCATTTACAAATTAGATAGACTAAAGAGTAGTATAAGCACAAAGTTAGAGAAAATATCAACGAAATGCACTGATTCATTCTAGAATCCTAGAATTAACTTTTACGAATTAATGAATCAAAAATTTAAAACATTAATTTTATGGGCTTTACCTATACTCTTAGTAATAGCACTTTCCTACCAATTTCTATCTTCAAGCAACGTTGATTCACTTAAATCTAATGGGACTACTGTTGCACCAAGAAATTCAGCAGTAGCAAGAGTAAGTTATGGCAGATTTTTAGATTACATTAATTCAGGAAGAGTTACATCAGTTGATATTTTTGATGGTGGTAGAAATGCAGTTATAGAGACTATTGATTCAGATTTAGACAATAAAGTTCAAAGATTAAGAGTAGATCTTCCAGGCTTAACACCAGAACTTATAAACAAATTAAAAAACGAAGGGATCAGCTTTGATGTTCATCCTGTTAAAACATCTCCACCAGCACTAGGTGTTTTGGGCAATTTATTTTTCCCAGCTATTTTGATTGGAGGTTTAATTTTATTAGCCAGAAGATCAAATGGTATGCCAGGAGGTCCTGGTCAAGCTATGCAGTTTGGAAAAACTAAAGCAAGATTCGCGATGGAAGCTGAAACAGGAGTTGTTTTTGACGATGTAGCTGGAGTTAATGAAGCTAAACAGGATTTGCAAGAAGTTGTCACTTTTCTAAAAAAACCAGAAAAATTCACATCTGTCGGAGCAAGAATTCCAAAGGGTGTTCTATTAGTAGGGCCTCCTGGTACTGGTAAAACCTTACTAGCAAAAGCTATTGCTGGGGAGGCTGGAGTTCCATTTTTTTCTTTATCAGGATCTGAATTCGTTGAAATGTTTGTTGGTGTTGGTGCAAGTAGAGTAAGAGATCTTTTTAAAAGAGCTAAGGAAAATAGTCCATGCCTAATTTTTATTGATGAAATTGATGCTGTAGGTAGACAAAGAGGTGCTGGTATTGGAGGTGGTAATGATGAGAGAGAACAAACTCTTAACCAATTACTTACTGAAATGGACGGATTTGAAGGTAATAGTGGCATTATTATAATTGCAGCCACAAACAGACCTGATGTTCTAGATTCAGCTCTTATGAGACCAGGGAGGTTTGACAGGCAAGTTACTGTAGATGCTCCGGATATCAAAGGTAGATTATCAATACTTGAGGTACATGCAAGAAATAAAAAGCTACAAGAAGATTTAACACTTGAAAGTATTGCAAGAAGAACCCCTGGGTTTACTGGTGCAGATTTGGCGAATTTACTAAATGAGGCGGCTATCCTTACGGCCAGAAGAAGAAAAGATTCTATTAGTATTTCGGAAATTGATGATTCTGTAGACAGGATTGTTGCTGGGATGGAGGGTTCGCCCCTAACAGATGGAAGAAGTAAAAGATTAATTGCTTACCACGAAGTTGGTCATGCTCTTATTGGTTCATTAGTGAAAGCCCATGATCCAGTTCAAAAAGTAACTGTCATACCCAGGGGTCAAGCAAAAGGTTTAACCTGGTTTACTCCAGATGATGAACAAACCCTTGTAAGTAGAGCTCAACTAAAAGCCAGAATAATGGGAGCATTAGGTGGAAGAGCTGCAGAAGATGTCGTTTTTGGTAAGGGTGAAATAACTACAGGAGCTGGTGGTGATTTTCAACAAGTGGCTTCTATGGCACGACAAATGGTAACAAGATTTGGAATGAGTAATTT
Organism: uncultured Prochlorococcus sp.; assembly: GCA_902596585.1. Classification (GTDB taxonomy): domain Bacteria; phylum Cyanobacteriota; class Cyanobacteriia; order PCC-6307; family Cyanobiaceae; genus Prochlorococcus_A. The sequence goes on along the minus strand of CACJUL010000013.1, from coordinate 24,044 downwards.
AGGTCCTATAGCTCTAGAAAGCGGGAATCAAGAAGTCTTTGTTGGTAGAGATTTGATGACTAGAAGCGAAGTTTCTGATTCAATTTCAAAACAAATTGATGAAAGTGTTAGAGTTATGGTTAAGGAATGTTATGAAGAAACTTATACTATAGTCAGCAAAAATAGGGAGGCTATGGATAAAATTGTAGATATATTAATTGAAAAGGAAACATTAGATGGAGAGGAATTTATTAATATTCTTTCAAAATTTACTTCTATTCCAAAGAAAGAAAGAACCCCTCAATTATTAAATTAAACTTTTAAAGGTTTCTTATCCAATACCAAATCAATTAACCCATATTCAACAGCCTCTTTTGGAGACATATAAAAATCCCTATCAGTATCTTCTTTAATAGTTTCAAAATCCTTACCAGTTCTTTCTGACAATTCGGAATTAAGTCGTTCCTTTAAAAACAAAATTTCATCTGCTTGAATTCTGATGTCACTGGCTTGGCCTCTAGCACCTCCAAGTGGTTGATGTATCATTATTCTTGAATGTCTAAGGCTACTTCTTTTACCTTTCGTACCTGCTGCAAGGAGAAAAGCACCCATGCTTGCTGCTAGGCCCACACAAACAGTATGAATATCTGGTTTAACATGCTGCATGGTGTCAAAAATACCCAATCCATCGTAAACAGATCCACCTGGTGAATTTATATACATATAGATATCTTTCTCTGGATCTTCCGCTTCAAGAAAAAGCAACTGTGCAACAATTCTATTGGCAGTTTCACTAGTAACTTGTTCTCCCAAAAAGATTATTCTCTCTCTTAATAATCTTGAATAAATATCGAAGACTCTTTCACTACCACCAGACTCTTCTAAAACCAAAGGGATCATAATAATATTTATCTGTTTATTAGATATTAACGATATTGAGTCAACATACGCTAACCTTATTAAGGTTTACATATAAAAAATTGAAAGAAAAATTGACTGTTTCTGATAGCAAAAAGTTATTTTATGAACAATTCCCTTACGTTATTCCAGGTTTATACAAAAGAATAGTTGATGAAATGCTTGTCGAACTAAATCTTTTAAATCATCAAAATGAATTCACACAAAATTATTTGTTTTGTATTGGTCTGACCGAAACATTCCAAGAGTTAATGAAGGGATACAAACCTGAGAATCAATTAGACCTTTTATTTGATGCGATATGCAGCTCTACGAATTTTGAAGCAAATGAAATAAAAAAAATATCTAAAAAATCTCAAGATGAATTCAAGGATAGATCATCAAAAGATACATTAAAATTGCTTCAAGAGAAAACCGACAATAAACTTTATCCTTCAAGAATATTGAATTTAGGAATTTATAAAATAATTTCAAAAGCTCAAGATTTAAAAAGTGTAAATGAAGTTGAAATGAATAAAATAATTTCAAATATTTATGAAAATTTAAATCTATCTTTTAATAAAGCTGAAAAAGATATTGGCATTTACAAAAGTAGCATAACAAAAATGGAACAAGCAAAAGAATTGATTGAAGAGCTAAAAATTAAGGATAAGAAAAAAAAGTAAAGGTAAAATTTCTATTTTTTTAATCTTTTTTTATCTTTCCAAGATACATAAGAAATATAAATTACAGCAAATGTTATGGATATCAGTAATAAGAATGATGTAATTATTAGGAATTTACTAAAATAGACTTCAAGATTCAAATGTGAAATCATATATCAATTGAGCCGTCTCCATTTCTACCCCAAACCACCATCGCAATTGAAAAAGTAAAAATTGCAGCTAAAGCTGCCCAACCTATCTGAAAGATCATTAGATTTTTATCGTTATATATAAATATAACAGAACTTCAATTTTTTTTTGTAATTTCTTATCTAAAATTAATCTCCCAGAAACATAATTATCTAAATAGAATATAAAAAAAAAACGTTGGGCAGGTTAGTATTAAATCATAGTTCAAATATCGAAGGTCTAATTCCAATATTGCAAAAGTTAGCTAATAATTTAAATATAAAGACCATAACCCCTGCCGTGATTTCTAGAGTAAGAGGAAGATCATCAAAATTGACAATAAGATTATCAGTGAAAACTATAAACGGATTTAAAGCTATAGCTAGAAGAGGGAAAACAGCCCAAGAAGTTTTTATTTCAACAGACTTAAGTAAAGATGAATTAAAAGAGATTATAGATTTATATAATAAATGATAATCCTTCAAGCAAAAGATACTTAACTTACCGGAAAATTAATGAAATTAGCACTAAATTTATTTTTATTTTTATTTGCTTTTGCAATATTTGGAGAAAAATCACTATCTTTAACTGATTTTCAAATAAAAAGAATTTGTAAAAAAGAGAAAAGAGAATTAGCTTGTATTAAAATTTTGAAAGAAAAAAGATTAAATCTACAAAAAGGGAAATCAATTGAAATACCAGTGATATATCTTAAAAGATAATCAAGTTTAAATTTCAAATTCTGATTCGAAAATATTTAAGGCATTTTTATATTTCATTAAACGATCTTCCGAGTTTTCATTAAATCCTAATAATTCATAGTCTTCGTTTAATTGATCATATAAGAAAACAACTCCATTAAATGCGCTAAGGTATTCTTTCTGTATATCCTCATCATCTATATCATAGATTTTCGCCAAAACTAGTTCAACATTTTTCTTTGATGTATATATTTTTTTTTCGAATTCTTTATTTAACTTCCTTCTTTTTTTTGCCATCTATAAATTTTATTTAAATACAAATTTACAATACTCAAATTCATAGATAAATTAAATTAAAACTTATAAAATAAAAATATAGTTTCCAAATCAAAATAAAACATTTATATTCCAAGAAAATATTTGATGATATGAGTAAAAAAGAAACGATTAATCCCAAAGAATTCAGAAACTTAAACAATGATGCCAAGAAAATGAATAATTCCGACAAACTCAAAAAAAAGAGTGATAAAGATCTTCCTTGGTGGGTAGAGTTATTATTTGTTCAAATAGGATTGCCAGATAAATTACTAGTAAAAATATTAAAAGCTAAAAGAAATTCAAAAGAATTAATTAACAATGAAAAAAATTCAATCATAACAATTTTGATTCTAATTACTTCATTTATTTATTTTTACCCAGTCATAAGATATGCAAAGAATAAATTAGATTGTGAAACGATTGCCAAAAATTATATTATTGAAAATAGAAATATAATAAAAATTAATAATAAAAAATTGAGAATGTTATCAACAAATTTTTGTAATGGTGGTAATGAAATTAATAGAATTGAAAATTAAAAAACTATTACTTAAATATTAAGCAACACTCACCATTTTAATACTATAATGATCTTTTTAAGTTTATTTAAATTTAAAATTTAATGCTATGACAGACGTAAAACAAAAGAAAGAAAACATAAAAATGCACTTAAATGATTTAAGACAAAACTTAAAGAAAATGCATTTAGCAGTTACAGAAGAATTAATACTTCCGCGACCAGATGAGGTAAAAACATTGATGAATAAAATGGATCAATTATTAAAATTGATAGAATCCAAATAAAATATAACCCGCACTTATCATCTAAAGATTAAGAAATGAGAACAATAAAACAATTTTCAAACATATTTTTAGCTTTGTTTTTCTTAACTTCCTGTAAAACAACATTAAAGAATGTGAACCCAATAATTAATTCCGAAAGAAATATCAATGAGAATAATAATTTAGAAAAGGAAAAAATAGAAATAAAATTTTCCTGTGGAGAAGATGGAATTAAAAAATATTTAGATGAAGGTTGGTTGATTTTAAAAGAAGAATCACGAGAAAAAATTTGCACTTGGAAATCTATACCTTCTACAAAAAATTGTGATATGGAAAAAGATAAAGGATGTAAAATAACAATGCCAGATAAAATAGGAAAGGAGAAAATTTATCTTTTAGAAAAATAACTAGAGATTATGAATCTAAAATCAGAAAAATTAATAGATTTAATTTTCAATAAACTAAAAAACTACAAGGGGAAGGATATCTCTCTAGAAAAAGAAAATTTTAAGAAATTCATTTTCTTACTTTTAAAAGATAATTGAATTGAATTGAATTGAATAGGAACTATTTAATAACTGGTATTATTAAAAGATGTACAGATATTATTATGTATAATTTATCTTCATTAACTATAGTTCTAATAGTTACCTTTATCTTAAGCCTTTATTTTTTATTTAAGGTTACTTCGAATTAGAGATTATAAAAAATTTGTTCTTTGATTATGTTTAGATAATTGGATCATCTCTCAATAATAGAACTGTATGATCGCTAAAACCATCCTTAATCCATTCCTTATATTCCTCTAAAACACACTTTCTATCAAAACTATCAAGAATGTTAATTCTTTTTTTTGCGTTATCAATAGCCTCTTTAATACAGAATTGGTAATCTTTAGAATTTTCGTTCATAAATTTTTTTTTAAATTTAGATAAAAATAATTACCCATTTTGTAGTAAAAATTACAATTTTAAACTTTAATTTAATAAGAGTATCAAGCAATACGGAACGAAAATATGTATATTTGTGATAATAAAATTCTTTAAAATATTATGTCATACGAAGCCGGTAGTAAAGAATGTAGGCATCTTATAGAAGCGAAAGAAAGTTTGCTATCAGCAATGGAATCTTTAAGCAACATAAATTCCACTGATATATTGCAAATCCAAATCAAAGAAATATACAACAAGTTAGAACTTATGCATGATAATCGTAAAAAAATTGAATCAGCTACAAATATTAATTAAGATTATTTAAAATTTTCCGTATTGAGTTTTTACCTGCTTTAATCCTTTATCTGATAGTAAATTTAGAAGTGCATCAAGTTGTGCATGCAATTCTATTGCTTCACTTGGGTCTGGCAACAAATCATCTTTAATAAGCATTTGATACATATCTCTAAGTTCTAACCTTATATATCTAAGGTGAGAACTTACTTCCTCTCTCTTAGTTGCACTCATATCTTCTTTTTATTAATAACATTATACAATATTGTGTTTTTATGATCCCTGAATAAATTTCATTAAAATAAGAAAAAATTTTTAGAGATTTGATAACTTATTAAAAATTTATAAGGAGCTTATAGTAAGATTTTTTTATGAAAAACAAAAGAACTAAAAAAATTAAAACTAATTCAAATAAAAAGAATCAAGAAATAGGCCAAACTAAGAATTCAGCAAAATTAATACTTTTTATCTTTGGTATAGGTCCAATCATTGGTATAATAATATTCTTATATAGCAAGGGTTTCTTTAACTCCCCCAACATATAAAACTTTGGTACTAGTAATTAAAATAAGATAATTATTGAAATTTTTTTAATGAAAAAATCCTAAATTCAGCCAACTTTTTTGCATTTTCTGGATTAGAAATTAAAAAAGGATGATCAGATAAATGATCAAATACTTTATCCATTTTTGATCTTGGATCCTCACAATCTATTTTTATCCATTCCTCGTCAAATGAAATTGCGAAGCTGTCAGCATTGTCATAATATTTATCTTTCATTAGATTCTGAACTTTAATTAAAAGTATTTCAAAAATTAAACCTAAACTGAATGAGTAATTATAGGAATCATTTAAAAACGGTTCTAATTACTATCCAAGGGAAAATTTTTTATGTAGGCTATTTAAAATTATACTTTCATTCATTACTTAATTTTGCAAATATTACTGACAATCAAAATCAGAGCATATTTGACAGAAGTGTTACAATAATGGCATATATAAAATTTCATGGAAAATAAAGTCAAAAGGATAGGCTATCTTCCGAGGAAAAGGGTACTTGAAATTATTGATGAAATATCCAAAAGCGAATCTATTAGCAGATCTAAGGTTGTTGGAATATTAGTTGAGGAGGCATTAGATGCTAGGGGAATCGCAAATTTTGGATATAGCAATATTAATAAATCAAATTCATACAAATCCAATATTTTCAAAGAGGCACAAAATGAGAATATACATATAAAAGATGCAGAAGATGAATTTGTTGATGATAGTGGTTATACAGTTGCCTCTCACAAAACGTTAGATCGTTCAATATCATCTGAAGATATAGAATTAGCAACAAAAATAAATATTCTTAAAGAATCAGGATTAATTTAACTTGTATGCATTTTTATTTTTTTTAATGCAGAATCTCCAATCATTGTTTATTCTTAGTCAAGAATAATATTCTTTTAAAGAATTCAAATATTAAATCATTTCTAATTAATTTTTAATTAAAAAATGAAAGATCTTAAATGTCCTTCATGTGGAAAAACATTCCAGATTGACCCTAGTAGTTTTGAAGAAATACTTCTTCAAATAAAAGACGACGAATTTAATAAACAAGTAAAAGAAAGACTTCTTTTGGCAGAAGAAGATAATAAAAAAGCTTTGGAAATTATAAAGCGAGAATTAAAAATACAATTAATAGAGCAAGAACGCATTAAAGAAACAGAGATTCACACTCTCAAATCCAAATTAAATTTGGCTGAAGAAAAGAAAACAAATGCTCTTAATGAATTAAGAAATCAAGCGACAAATAAAATTAATTCACTTAATAATGAATTAACCAAATTAAATGATGAAATTAAAAATCAGTCTTTAATTTCAGAATTATCTTTAAAAAATAAAGTCCATGAAGCAATTACTAAATTGGAGAAAGAAAACTCATTATTAACAAACTCTATTGAAAAGATGAGACTTGAAAAATCAATAAATGAAAAACTAATTGAAGAAAAGTTTAAGAGCAAAATCGATGAAAGGGATCTTACTATTAAGGAACTAAGAGAAATGAAATCAAAATTATCGACAAAGATGGTAGGCGAAACTCTAGAAATCCATTGCGAGACCCAATTTAATCTTAACCGCGCAACAGCATTTCAAAACTCATATTTTGAAAAAGATAATGATGTCTCTACAGGAAGTAAAGGTGACTATATATTTAGAGAATTTGATAATAATAATATTGAAATAGTATCAATAATGTTCGAGATGAAGAACGAAAGTATAAATGGAACTCATAAAAGAAAAAACGAAGAGTTTTTAAAAGAATTAGATAAAGACAGAAGAGAAAAATCTTGTGAATATGCAGTACTTGTTTCTCTTCTTGAACCCGACAGTGAATTATATAATGCAGGAATAGTAGATGTATCTCATAGATTTCCAAAAATGTTTGTCATAAGACCACAATTCTTTTTGCCAATTATTTCTCTGCTAAGAAATGCATCTATGGAAACTTTAAGATACAAGTCACAAATTGAATTAATGAAACGCGAAAATTACGACATAACAAATTTTGAAAGTACTCTTGAACAATTTAAGAATGCTGTTGGCAAAAATGTATCATTAGCCCAGGATCGATTTAATGATGCAATTACAGAAATTGATAAATCAATTACCCATTTACAAAAAACTAAGGAGGCTCTAATTCTATCCAAAAAACACCTTCTATCGGCAGACAGTAAATCTCAAGACTTAACAGTAAAGAAATTGACTAAAAATAACCCAACAATGAAAGAAAAATTTAATGATCTAAACAATCGTGAAGATGAAGTTGCGTAACGTAACAAAATAAATTTGAAATTAATAATAGTTAAAAATACAATTAAATATTAATTTCTAAATATAATATTGATAATGAATAAATTTCACAGTTAAAGAAAATAATGTCTTCCAACACTCCAATTTTCACTCTTGCAAAAGATCTTAATCTCGAGAGTAATAGAATATTATTAGCTTGTAAGAAACTTGGAATCAATGCAAAAGGGGCCACTAAGAGATTAAATAAGCAAGAATTAGAAACAATTAAAAGTTATTTTGAGACCGGTAAAAATGTATCAGATGAAATAATTAATCTAGATAAAAATAAAGTCAAAATCAAAAGAAATTCAAGTAAAACGGAAAGGATAGATAAGATAAATTATTTTGCAAACAGACTTATTCGCAAATCTTAAATAAAACTTATTTTTTCTTATGCCTTCAAAAAATAAACCACAGAAGAAAAAGATAATTTTTTATTATTAAGTAATAATACTTAAAAAAAATGAGGATAATCAAGATCCTAAATTCTCTGGAAATTTCTTGGAGTAGAGAAAAAATTCTCACAAAAATCAAGAATGGACACAGTACAGATGAGATTATTAATGAATTTCTTATTAAGAATAAAGAGCAAATAAAAGAATTAAATACTTTATTAAGACCAGAAGATATAGACCTTTTAAATAAAGTTGAAATCCTATCAACATGTGAAGCTAAATTGATTAACAAGATTAATAATTTAAATTATTTAAAAAATAAAGATAAACATTACAAAATAAATGAGAAACAATTATCTCTACCCAACAGAATTCCTGCAAACAAAATTAGCTTGTTTATGGTTAATTGGAGCAACAAAATTTTAATTATTTCTTTATTAACAATTTCAGCTATAGCTTTGTCAAAACAAGCTTGGGCATAATCGCATAAAAATTTTAAGAGAGATAGTTTTGAGAACCAAAGAAGAGGATTTAATTAGATATAAAGATGGAAGTCTTTATTGTGAACCTGCTGATGTTTGGATTGATCCAAACAGGCCAGTAAAGACTGCATTGATAACCCATGCTCATTTTGATCACTTCGCATTTGGCTGTAATGAATATTTTTCTACTAAGGAGACAGCAATACTTCTTAGAGAGAGAGTTAGAGATAATATCAATATTAAAACATTTGATTATGGAGAGGAATTCAAAATAAATGGCATCAGAATTTCTTTTCATCCATCTGGTCACATACTTGGATCAAGTCAAATAAGATTTATATTTGCTGAAGAGAAATGGCTAATTACAGGTGACTTTAAGCTTCAAAAAGATGAGACTTGCAAAGAATATGAAGTAGTAAAAACAGATTATTTAATAAGTGAATGTACTTTTGGTTTGCCAATATTCAAATGGGATGAAACAAACAAAATTGCAGTTAATATTGCAAAATGGATAACTAATTCTCCAGATAAAACTTCTTTACTTTTCTGCTATTCACTTGGAAAAGCACAAAGATTATTGAACGAAATTAGTAAAACAAACTTTAAAGGCAATATTTACTCCCATAGCAGTATTGAAAAAATTAACAATTGCTATAAGAAACTTGGAATTAGCATTATAAATACTACAAAAATCGAAAATAAAAATAAGATTGATGAACTTAAAGGAAGTCTAATATTATTGCCGCCATCTTTAAGTAAGGGCTCATATCTAAAAAATTTCAAAAATATTCAAACAGCTTTTGCGAGTGGATGGATGTCAATAAGAGCTCTAAGGAAAAGATCTGGATATGACAAGGGATTTCCGATCTCTGATCATGCAGATTGGGATGGAATACTGGAAGTAGTAAAGAAGTCTGAAGCAAAAAATGTATTTTTTCATCATGGAGATAGTGAAGCTTTAAGTCAATTTTTAGTTGAGAAGGAATCAATAAATGTTCTTCGGTAAATAAATATGAGCTTAAAAAAATTTTCAGAATTATTTGTAGATTTAGATTCAAGTAACAGTACAAATAATAAAATTGAAGTTTTAAAGAATTATTTTTTATCTAATGATCCAATAGATAATTCATGGGCAATATATTTACTTACTGGAAAAAGTAATAAGAGATTTATTAGTGGAAGATATTTAAAAAATCTTTTTTCTCAAATATATGAATATCCTGAATGGTTAATTGATACATGCTATTTAAAAGTTGGTGATTCTGCTGAGGTAATAACTTTATTACTAAAAAATAAAAATACTTCCAGAAAAAAGAAATTATCAAATATAAGTCTCAATGAATTACTAAGCAAAACAATACCCGCATTATCAAAACTTAGTGATAAAGAGAAAAATTTTAAAATTAAAAATATGTGGGAAACATTACCTGAAGATAACCATCTAATTTTCAATAAAATTCTTACAGGAACTTTTAGAGTAGGAGTTTCTATCGGATTAATCACAAAATCAATATCAAAACTAATTAATATAGATGAAGAGATTATTTCCCATAGGTTGATGGGGAATTTTGAGCCTTCAATTGATTCATATGAATTTTTAATTGACAAGAATATTAATCTTCAAGAGTTAAATTCCAAACCATTCCCATTTCTTCTAGCGAATACAATTGAAGATAAAATCTTCAAAAATTCAATAAATGATTTTCAATTTGAATGGAAATACGATGGTATAAGGATGCAATTAATTAAAAGATTAGGAAATGTTTCGTTATGGACAAGAGGACAAGAATTAGTCAATGAATCTTTCCCAGAATTAGTAGAGAAAATATCGCACATAAAAGATGATTTTGTTCTTGATGGGGAATTATTAGTTTGGAATTTTAAAGAACAAATTGCCTTTGATTTTTCTTTACTTCAAAAAAGAATAAATAGAAAATCTCCTTCTAGATCAATCCAAATAAAATATCCAATTATTTTTATTGCTTATGATCTTTTAGAGATTAATGGAAAAGATATAAGAGAAATTAAATTAGAAAATAGAAGAATTGAGTTAGAAAAATATTTTTCAAAATGGCAAAATAAAACTGATAATAACATCTCTGATATTTTCAAAATATGTGATTTAATCTTTCCTAAAGATTGGCCTGATGCATTAACTTATAAAGAAAAATCTCGAGAAAATAATACTGAAGGATTAATAATTAAGAAAAAGACTTCTACATACTCCTCTGGCAGAAAAAAAGGTATTTGGTGGAAATATAAAGTTGATCCTATGCAACTGGATGCTGTTCTAATTTATGCTAAGGGCGGTAGCGGTAGAAGAGCTGGTCTTTATACAGATTACAGTTTTGCATTATGGAAAGACCAAGAATTAATTAAATTTGCAAGTGCATACTCTGGTTTAACGAATATTGAGATTAAAGAGCTAGATAAATGGATAAGGAAAAATACAATAGAAAAATTTGGTCCTGTTCGATCGTTAAAACCAGAAATGGTATTCGAAATATCTTTTGAGAAAATACAAATTTCAAAACGCCATAAATCAGGGATAGCAGTAAGATTTCCGAGAATAACAAAATGGAGAAAAGATAAAAAAATTAAAGATGCAGATAGCCTAGAAAATGCTTATGAACTGATGAAAAAAATATGATGAAAAATATTACACAAAATAGTAAGCAAAAAAATTTAATTTCTAAAATTAAAAAGTTTTTCTTCACAAATGGATGGGAGCCATTACAGTACCAGATCGAATCTTGGGAAGCATTTCTAAATGGAGAAAATGGAATAATACAAGTTCCTACTGGATGTGGCAAAACGTATGCTGCATTAATGGGACCTTTATCACAGTTGGAAGATCCCAAAAATAATAAAGGTGTGAATATATTACTAATAACTCCTTTGAAAGCTCTAAGTAGAGATTTAAAGAACTCGATACAACTAGCAGCTTTACATTTTAATAAAGAAATCACTGTTGAAATCAGGAATGGGGATACCACCTCATATGAAAAGAAAAAGCAATTAGCTAAACCACCTAATATTCTCATCACCACTCCAGAGTCTCTATCTCTTTTACTTTCTAATAAAGAATCTAATAATCATTTTAAGGAGTTGTCATCAATAATTATTGATGAATGGCATGAATTGATGGGTAGTAAAAGAGGTAACCAGTGCGAATTATCTTTAAGTTGGCTAAGGGGCAATATAAAAAATCTACAAATTTGGGCAATGTCTGCAACTATAGGAAATATTGAAGAAGCGGCAAAAGCAATAGTTGGAATGAGTGGGGGAAAACCCAAAATAATTAGTACAAATATTCAAAAAGAAATAGAGATCGTAAGTATATTGCCAGAGGAGAAAACGACCTTTCCATGGAGCGGGCATTTAGGAATTAGAAGCCATTCCTCACTTTTAAAAATCTTGGATAAAAATAAAAGTACCTTATTATTCACAAATACAAGAAACCAATCTGAAAGATGGTTTCAATGTCTTAGATTCTACCTCCCAGAGATGGAAGACAAAATAGCACTACATCACGGTTCACTTGATAAAGATGATAGAAAAAGAGTTGAAGAAGGGGTCAAAGACGGATTAATAAAATGGGTCGTATGTACAAGCTCATTAGATTTAGGTGTTGACTTTCAACCTGTAGATCAAATAGTTCAAATTGGCAGTGCAAAAAACTTAGCCAGACTTATTCAAAGAGCAGGAAGAAGTGCGCATAGACCGGGTGGGAAATCAAAAATAATTTTTATGCCCACTAATTCTCTAGAGTTACTAGAGATTAGTGCAATGAGGAGAATTATAAAAAGCGGCATATCTGAAAAAATCAGACTTCCTGAATTATCTTTTGATGTTTTGCTTCAACATCTTATAAGTCTAGCCTGTGGAAATGGCTTCGATCCAGAAATTGAAAAACAGAGGATTAAAAACTGTTGGAGCTATAGAACCTTAAATGATCATGACTGGAACTGGTGTATTGATTTTTTAGAGTATGGAGGCAAATGCCTAAAAGCGTACCCAAAATACAAAAAAATTGAGAAAGAAAAATTACAAAATGACGACAAGAATTTTAAATATTTTGTGAAGGACAAATCTCTAATAAGAATGCATAAATTCAATATTGGAACCATTACAAGTGACAAATTTGTAAATGTCAAATATATGAAAGGCAGATCTTTAGGGAATCTAGAAGAGAATTTTGCCTCGAAATTAAATCCAGGCGATACCTTTTACTTTGCTGGGAAAATGCTTCAATTTGTAAGAATGAGAGATATGATTTTATATGTTAAAAAATCATCAAAAAAGAGTTCCCTTGTTCCTGCATGGGTTGGAGGACAAATGGCAATTTCTGATCTACTTAGTGAAAATTTGAGGAAAGAAATAGATTTATGTAATAAATTTGAAGATTATGATTATTTAAATCCAGAAATAAATTCATTACGCCCAATATTAAAGAAACAAAAGGTCCTCTCAAATATTCCTAGGAGAGATGAATTCCTTGTAGAGATATATAAAACAAACGATTATTCAAATCTTTTTGTGTATACGTTAGATGGCAAATTTGTAAATGAAGGGATTGCATTTCTATGGGCATTAAGATTGGCAAAATTAAAACAATCTACATTTAGTATTGCTGCTAATGATTTTGGGTTTAGTTTAACCACATCAGAAGACTATGATTTTTCAATTATAAAAAAAGAAATCAATTACTTTTTGGATTGTAAAAGATTGGAAGAAGATTTAGAAAATGCAATTAATTTTTCTGAATTAACAAAGCGTAGATTTAAAAATATTGCTCAAATCAGTGGACTGGTAAATCAAAATAATCCTAGTAAGAAAAAAACATCCTCCCAACTTCAAATAAGCTCAAGTCTTTTTTATGACGTGTTTACTAAATACGAAGAGGATCATCTTTTAATAAAACAATCCCATCAAGAAGTAAAAGAATATCAATTGGAAAATAAAAGAATATCTAAATCATTAGAAAGATTAAAAAACCTAAAAATAATTCTTAACGAGATAAAGGCTCCAACTCCTTTTGCTTTCCCTTTACTAGTTGAGAGACTTAAAAATACTTTAAGTAATGAACCATTAGAAAAAAGAATAGAAAAACTTATAAAAAAATTTAGTGATTAAATGAAAAATAGTTCTATTAAATTTTATTGGGAGGATACATTATTTGAAATGCTTTCTTCGAGAGCAATATTTCTACCTGAAACAAAAGAATTGTTAATATGCGACATTCATCTTGGCAAAGCTGAATATTTTCAACAAAATGGTATTCCTTTGACAAATAATTCAGATGAAAATAATTTCGCAAGAATAAAAAGAATAGTAAAAAAATATAATCCTGAAAAGTTAATTATTTTGGGCGATTTGTTCCATAGCAAATATTCAATAGATAAAAACCTTAAAAAAAAAGTTGAAGATCTTCCTGAACTACTTAACACTAACATTGAACTCGTTCTAGGAAATCATGATATTGGATGTAAAATAAAAAATTTAAAAGTATTTGATATAAGAAAAACCAAAAATATTACTTTAAGCCATGAACCCATTAATTTAGTAGATAAAAAAACTTTTAATATTTGTGGACATTATCATCCAAAACTCTACTTAAAAAACAATGGTGATAAATTATCCTTTAGATGTTTTGCAATGGATATGAAAAAAAATACTTTATATATGCCTGCATTTGGAGATTTAACAGGTGGATACCCTTGTGAAAAATCATTTAAGAAATGGGCAATTATTTCTGAAAAAGAAATTCTTGAAGTTTAAATTATTGAAAATTTATTTTAAAGACAATATCAAATTTTTCAAATATATATGCCAATTTATACTTAAAACCCTCGGTTAATAATCCTATCAATTAGTTTTGTAGGTATTGTTACTCACTAAATAACAATAATGGTGAAAAATACACCCAAACTTCCCCCTTCACAAACATTGGATTTACGTTATAAAAAAAATAGACGCTTTTTTTGGAAATGAAAAAATTATTTGCCATGATTTTATTTCCATTTCTTTTCATTCCATTTGGAACAAATGCGAATGAGAATTTTTCTGTTGAGATAGAGGCACTTACGTTGGTAATGGAACAATATAAAGAAATTTCTGAATCAGATGTTGAATTAGATTTAGACAATAAAAAGCCTATTTATCTAGCTCTTAAACAAGATGAATGCAATGCTACTGTTAAAGTTACTGAAAAAACAGGGATAGAAATTGTTAATACAGAATTATTTGATGTAAACGTCTGCAAGAAAGAAATCTATAAAATTATCAACTAAAAAAATTACCTTTTTAACTGTAGAACTTTAAAAAGATTAAAGAGGTCTTTTACTATAAGAAGGTGAGACCTCGAGACCTAACAGAAAACTTTGGAACGGGTTCTGCATATACTATTGATAACTAAAACAAAATCGCTTGGATGTGATTAAAAGTACAAAAAAAGAAAATTATTTTTTATTAATTATTTCTTCTTTGATAATGTTTGCGATTCTTCCCTAGACATTAAGGCTTCAATCTGGGCAAGTACTTTTTGTAACTCATCTGTCTTTGTTAAAGATGCCTCAGCTACCTCTCTTAATTTTTCTAATTGTTCTTTTGTTTTATCCATAATAAATGAATTAGAAATGAACCACTTTAAAAATGGTTTAAATACAGATTTTCACTCCCACACAAATTCATATTCTCTCTTTTTTTAATAAAGTCAAATAAATTTCCGCTAATAAATGTTTTATGAGCACTTCCAATTAAATCTTTTTTTATTTTTAAAATCATAATATTTTCCAAAATTTAATAAGTTCAAAAAATTAAGAAGTAAATACTGGTAAACCTATAGTCGCAGTTGTAATTAAGGCACCTGCAAAAATTAAGAAAGGAAGAAATGGAAAGTTTTTCAACGAAAATTTACTTATTCGAGATCAACTATATAGGTATTTATACTGTTTGTCTACCCTCTTACCCCTTTAAAGTTAAAATTTTTCCTTTTAAAAGTAAAAATTTAACATCAACCAAATTTACCTGATATGTATTCCTGAGTAGTTTTTTCTTTTGGAGAGTTAAAAATTTTCTTTGTCGAATTAAATTCCGCAAGATAACCAACTTTTCCTCCATCACCATCTTCATATTCAATTGCGTTGAAAAATGCAGTCATATCACTAACTCTTAATGCCTGTTGCATATTATGGGTAACGATTATTATTGTGTAATTCTTCTTAAGTTCATGCATCGTCTCTTCTATTTTCAAAGTAGAGATTGGATCTAATGCAGAACATGGCTCATCCATGAGAATTATTTCAGGTTCAATTGCAATGGTTCTTGCAATACATAATCTCTGTTGTTGTCCTCCAGATAAAGAGTAACCACTATCATTTAATTTATCCTTACATTCATCCCATAAAGCAGCCTTTCTTAGTGAACTTTCGACTAATTCATCCATGTCTCCTGCAAAACCGTTAATTCTTGCCCCAAATGCAATATTTTCGTAAATAGATTTAGGAAAAGGATTAGGTTGTTGAAAAACCATCCCAATTCTTCTTCTTACTTCAACTGGATCTACTCTTTTATCGTAAATATTAGTTCCATCAAAGAGGACAGTTCCTTTGAGTGAACAATTAGAGATTAAATCGTTCATTCTATTCAAAGCTCTAAGAACGGTTGATTTACCACAACCAGAAGGGCCAATGAGTGAAGTTATATCTCCGGCTTTAAAGTTTAAAAAAACATTTTTTACCGCTTCAAAAGTTCCATAACTAATAGAAACATCCTCAAGGGATAAAATGATATTCTTTGGTGTTTTTTTATTAGTTTTAATCATTTCATACCCTCTTAGTTTTCTCAGTAAAAGCCGCCAATATCCTTGAAAATATATTTACTGATAGTATCGATAAAACAAGAATAAAGGAAGCTGCCCAGGCTAATTTATTCTGTGCATCGTATGGTTCAAGGGCAAAGTTATATATCAATACAGCTAAAGAACCCATCTCATAAAATAAATCTCCAAAGCCTGTTATGTAGTAGTAAGAGAATAAAGCCGTAAATATCAAAGGTGCTGTTTCACCTGCAGCTCTTGCGATTCCAAGTACAACGCCAGTAGCAATAGATCTAAATGCTGTGGGTAAAGTTATTTTTAATACTGTTGTATACATACTTGCTCCTATGCCTAGAGAAGCATACCTTAATTCATTTGGTACTAGCTTTAAACCTTCATCAGTAGTTTTTATAACCGTAGGCAACATCAATATTGAAAGTGCCATACCTCCTGCTAAACCACTGTACATACTGCCAAATAAAATTTTTGTTGAAACGATTAAGGCATAAATAAATACACCTGCAATTATTGAAGGAACACCAGCTAAAACATTAACTCCGAATCTAATAAATTTTGAAAAAGGTCCTCCTTTTGAATATTCAGCTAGATAAATACCTCCACCTACACCTACTGGTATGGAAATAATTGAAGCAATAGTTGTAATTACTAGTGTCCCAATTAATGCAGGATTAATTCCTCCTGCATCTAAATCATCTCCAGGAGGATTTGGTTCTAAAGCAAATAGATCAGGATTTATCTGAGCTCCTCCTTTAATAAGAATATATGTAACCACAAAAATCAAAGGAAGAATTGCAATGAGTGCACAAAAAACTGATAAAGAAGTAAAGAATTTATCTACTACATTTCTTGATAGTTTTTTCTGATAATAAAGAGAATTCATAATCATCTAATATTTGAGACTAAATTTCTTAACTAGCCATTGAGCAAAAATATTAACCACTAAAGATAGGATCATTAGTACAAAAGCCGCATAAAAAAGTGATGAGACCTGACTTCCATCAGCTTCACCAAACTGGTTTGCAAGCATAGAAGAGATGGTATATCCAGGAGATAATAGTGACCAACTAAATACATTGGAATTTCCAATAATCATTGTTACAGCCATTGTTTCACCCATTGCCCTGCCTAACGCCAATAGAACACCTGCCATAATTCCTGATAATGCAGCAGGCAAAATTACCGAAAATATAGTTTTCCATCTACTTGCACCAATTCCATAGGCAGCATTCCTAAGCTTTTTGGGAACTTGATTCAGCGTATCTCTAGCTATTGAGGTCACTATTGGTAAAAGCATTACCACTAAAATTGTTATCGCTAAAAGTGAATTCCGACCTGCAGGCTCCGAACTAAATAAAGGAATCCAACCAAAGAATTTATGTAAAAAAACAAAAAAGTCTCTTAAGAAAGGTTCCATAACAAATATCGCCCATAATCCCAACACAACAGATGGTATAGCTGCTAGTAATTCAACAAATGAACCTACTATTTCTCTGACAAATTTCGGAACAAAATCCTCTGTAATAAATATCGCAGTTCCAACGCCTAAAGGGATAGTAATCAATAATGAAAGAAGAGAAGTAACTAATGTGCCATATATTGCAGTAAAAGCTCCGTATTCATCTTTTACTGGATTCCATTCAGAAGTTACTAAAAAATTTAAGCCATACCTTGAAAAGGATTCAAATGACTGAAAAAAAACTACTAAAATAATCCCAAATAGTACTACTGCAACAAGACTAGACAAGACTAGGGTTGTATTTTTAAAGATTACATCTATATTTTTTTCAATACCGAATCTTTTACGATTCTTGTAAAGAGTTAATTTCTCTTCCATTAAAAAAAAATATTTCTTTAAATCTACTACTAAATGTTGTAAATGACTTTAAGAGGGGTTAAAGGTATAAGAAAGTCATGAAAAGTAAACAACCTCAAACTTAATTTCTTCAAAATTTTTTTCTTTAACTTTACTTAACCATAGGTGAATATTATTTGTGCAATAGAAATGAGGCGATGTTTAAATACAGGGAATTCATTACTCAAATCAAATATAAAGAAGTAATATCTTCCCCTGTATATTTTATTCCTGTTTTACTTCTATCCATAATGATTATTATTGAAGGTTTTCACATCTTTAATCACAAACAAAATTGCAAAACTAAAGCTGAGTGGATGGAACAATCAGGAATGACTTATGACAGGGAATCAGAAGTTAATTAATTAAATCTAAAAATAATTTATTCGCAGCAACGTTTTTTGTTTGAGGAATAATCTGTCAAAGAAGTTATCCATTCCTTGATCAAAAATAGAGATTCTTTATTTAAGCTGTAATATACCCATCTACCTTCTTGCCTGTCTGAGATAAGAGCAGCTTCCTTTAAGATTTTTATGTGATATGAAATTCTTGATTGAGATAAATTAGTTAATTTCATAATATCGCAAACACAAACTTCTCCATCCATCATTAGGTTAATTATTTCTAGTCTAAAAGGATCAGAAAATGAAACCATCAACTTAGATATATTTTCTTTTTTTACTTTGCTAATATCCTTTAACAATTTTTTAGTAATTAAATTTACTTAAATATAGCTTAAATAAAAAAGATTTCATTAATAAAAATATCTTGATACATCAAAATATTTTGATGTATAATTTGGGAAGATAATTTCAAAGCAATGAAAATTGGAATTAATGGTTTTGGAAGAATTGGCAGATTAGTTTTCAAAGCATTATGGGATAGAGCTGATATAGAAATAACTCACATTAATGAGATAGCCGGAGATTCGAATGCCGCTGCGCATCTACTCGAATTCGATTCAGTCCATGGTAGATGGGTGAAAGATATAAAGGTCAAAGAAGAGGAAATAATAATTGATGGAAAGAAATTAGCCTACACATCTTTTAAAAATTACCTAGATGTTCCTTGGGAAAAATCTTCTGTAGATATTATTTTGGAATGTACAGGAAAGAATAAAAAGCCAGACAAACTAAATCCCTATTTTGATTCTCTAGGGATGAAAAGAGTAATAGTAGCTTGTCCAGTCAAAGGAATTGTTGCAGAAGCTGAATCACTTAATGTTGTGTATGGCATAAATCAAAGTCTTTATGACCCTTCCAAACATAAATTAGTAACTGCAGCATCCTGCACTACAAATTGTTTAGCTCCGATAGTAAAGGTAATTAATGAAAATTTTTCAATTAAACATGGCGCTATTACAACTATTCACGATGTAACGAACACTCAAGTCCCTGTAGATTTTTATAAAAGTGATTTGAGGAGAGCAAGAGGATGTATGCAAAGTTTAATCCCTACTACCACTGGATCTGCTAAGGCTATAGCTGAGATCTTTCCAGAATTAAAAGGAAAATTAAATGGCCATGCTGTAAGAGTTCCTCTACTTAATGGTTCTTTAACTGATGCAGTTTTTGAATTAAATAATAAAGTGACAGTTGAACAAGTAAATTTGGCACTTAAAGAAGCTTCAGAAACTTATTTAAAAGGAATTCTTGGCTACGAAGAAAGACCTTTAGTTTCTGCAGATTATGTAAATGACTCTAGAAGTTCAATAGTTGATAGTTTATCAACGATGGTTGTTAATTCAAATTTATTAAAGATATACGCTTGGTATGACAACGAGTGGGGTTACAGCTGCAGACTTGCAGATCTTACTGAATATGTAATCAAAAAAGAGATTTAATTTATGTCTTTATGAAGTTATCTAATATTCAACAATATAGTGTTGTAACAGCAAACTATTGGGCGTTCACGCTTACTGACGGCGCATTAAGATTATTAGTTGTTGGTCACTTTCACGAGCTAGGTTACACAACTCTGCAAATTGCTTTACTTTTCCTTTTTTATGAGTTTTTTGGAATAATTACTAATCTTTATGGTGGTTGGATAGGAGCAAGATATGGATTAAGGCTTACTTTATGGATTGGGACTATCCTACAAATCATCGCTCTTTTTATGCTTATTCCAGTTAAGGAAGATTGGCCAGTAATTTTTAGTGTCGCATACGTTATGGTTGCTCAAGCAGTTAGTGGGATAGCAAAAGATTTAAACAAAATGAGTGCTAAAAGTGCTGTTAAGACAGTAGTTCCAGAGACAAACGATGGCAATGCTACTGGCAAAAAACAACTTTTTAAATGGGTTGCTATTTTAACTGGATCTAAAAATGCTCTTAAGGGAGTTGGTTTTTTCTTGGGTGGACTTTTATATAAGTTATTTGGATTCAATAATGCTGTAGGAATTATGGGTTTTGGACTCTGCTTAGCCTTTTTATTGACATTAATTTTGCCTGGAGAAATTGGCAAGATGAAAAGCAAACCAGCTTTTAGTGATCTTTTTTCAAAATCAAATGCAATAAATATTCTTTCAGCAGCAAGATTCTTTCTTTTTGGAGCAAGAGATGTTTGGTTTGTTGTAGCTCTTCCAGTATTCCTAGATATGGCATTTGGTTGGGACTACATGGAAATAGGATTATTTCTTGGTGCCTGGGTAATAGGTTATGGAATTGTTCAGGCTTCGGCTCCAGCAATTAGAAAGATGTGGGGCCAGAAAGAAAGTCCAGATCGTAAAGCTATCCAATTTTGGAGTGCCGTATTAATGGTCATACCATCTTTGATAGGAGTCGCATTATGGAGAGAAAGTTCTCCATCGATAGCAATAATTTTAGGACTTACTATTTTTGGATTTGTATTTGCAATGAATTCCTCTACACATTCTTATATGATTTTGGCCTACTCTGATAATGAAAAAGTTAGTTTAAATGTTGGATTCTATTACATGGCAAATGCTGCTGGAAGACTAGTTGGAACATTACTATCTGGCTTACTATTTATGATTGGGAGAAATCCGAGTATTGGACTTCAATATTGTCTTTATTTTTCATCACTTCTAATATTATTATCTTGGATTTCGAGTCTTAAATTACCATCAATCAAACAAAGCTTATCATCACCATAAAAACTAATTTTTAGAAAATAGAATATTTTAATGGCAAAAATATCCTTAATTGAACTTGCAAAAATTTTTCTAAAAATTGGTATTTTCAGTTTTGGAGGACCATATGCTCATATTTCTTTATTCGAAGATGAACTTATAAATAATAAAAAATTGATATCAACCCAATCTTTTGAAAAAGGTATTGGTTTATGTCAATTACTTCCAGGGCCAATATCCACGCAATTAGCAATATATATAGGTCTTAAAATTAATGGTTATCTTGGTGGATTGATATCAGGTATATGTTTCATTATCCCAGGATTCATTTCGGTATTAGTTCTTAGCTTTTTTTGGCAAATTTATTCTGGATCAAAATTTCTAAATGATTTAATTTATTTTAATCCTCCTATTATTGCAGGAATAATTTTTTCATTTTCATTAGTTCTTTTAAAAAAAAGATTAAGGTTAGATCGAGTATTATTCTCTAGCTCAATCTTATTCTTACTTATATTTGCAAAATATAATAGTATTCAATTTCCTCTCATAACAATTCTTACTATTGCAGGCTTGATAAATATTTTCTTACAGAAATGGAAAAATATTTTTTATAGCTTGGTTCCTTTATCTATATTTTCAACAACCTCATTTTTAACTAGCTCAATCTTTTTGGATATTGCCAAGTTTTATAATTTTTTAAAGCACTCTACAAACTCAAAGTTTTTAATAGATTATCTTAATCTGTTTTTTTTCTTCTTGAAATCGGGACTTTTTATTTTTGGAGGGGGATTAGTAATCATTCCTCTAATGAGTGATTATGTTGTCTCACAAGGATGGTTAACAAATAATGAATTTATAGATGGGATAATGATAGGCCAGATAACACCTGGCCCTGTCTTGTTAACTACAAGTTTTATTGGATACAAAGCTGGGTTTTCGGTTGGAGGAATAAATGAAGCTTTAAAGTATTCATTTATATCAACTTTTGCAATTTTTTTACCAAGTTTTTTATTGATTTTTGTTTTTGGGAAAGGCTTCATAAAAAACAGAATTAAATTTGTTAATTACTTTATCGAAGGAGTAACCAATACAATTCCAGGAGCAGTTATTTTCTCTGGCTTTAATTTAATTGAAGATAGTTTTTCATCAAAATACTTTTTAATTAGCTCTATTTTTATAGTTTTAATCTCTACACTATTATCTTTTTTTAAAATAGTTCCAACCTACATACTTATTCTTTTTTCTTTAATATTAGGTTTATCAAAATATTTGTTTGCATAAAAAAAGGAGGAAATAAATTCCTCCTTTAAATATTTGTCTTACGGTTTATTTACCGATTCTTTTTACAGCCGCTCTTGACTTCTCAAGAATCTCACCTTTTAAGGGGACAAAACCAAGTGATGGAGCTTTATCTTGATACTCATCACTTAATAATGTATTAAAGGCTTGTTTGATTGCTTTAGTGTTTTTACCATTACCTTCTTCATAGGCAAGTATCCATGTCAATGAAGCAATAGGGTAAGCTCCTCTAGCTGTAGGATTAGGATTCTTACCAGCAAGATTTTCATCTAAAGAAATACCATTGAGAGCCTTAGCTCCTGCTTCTACAGATGGTTTTAGAAACTGACCTGAGAGATTTTGAAGTGCAGCAGCTTTAACATTACCCTTAATATAGGACTGGTTAACATAACCAATTGAGCCATAAGTGTTTTGAATAACACCTGCTACTCCAGAATTACCTTTAGCCCCAACACCAGCAGGCCATTTTACAGACTTACCTGTGCCTAGTGTCCAAGTTTTCGAAAACGCCTCCATGGAGTTTGTAAAGGCCTTAGTTGTACCTGATCCATCAGAACGATGAGTCCAAGTCAATTTCCCAGGAGCGCATCCAACTTCCTTCCAATCGCTTATCATACCCATTGCAACTTGTACTGCCTGCTCTTGAGTAAGTTTCAAATCGCAATCGTAGTTATATCCAAAAGCAATAGTTCCACCAACCATAGGGATCTGAACTAAACCTCTAGTAACTTTTGCTATGTCCTTATCTTTCATAGGATCGTCAGAAGCACCAAAGTTTACAGTCTCATCAATAAATGCTTTTCTTCCAGAACCAGATCCAACAGCTTGATAATTTACTTTTGGACCTCCATCATTTGATAAATCTTTGAACCATCTAGTATAAATTTTGGCAGGGAAAGATGCTCCAGCTCCACTTAACCTCACTGAAGAAGTTGAGGTTCCACAAGAAGCGACTAGAGTCATTGTTGAAGCTAATAAAAGAGCTCTTTTAGCTAATTTCATTGTTGAAATGATCAAATAATAGACTTCACATTTATAGCATTTATTTTGAATACAAATACTCTTTAATCAAAAGTTTATCTTTTAATTAATTAGTTCTTAACTCTCTCTTAAACTAAATCTTGATTATGACTTTTTTGTTTGGATTTAAAAATATTAAAATAAAAAGTTATGTTAATTTTCAACTTTTATTGATAAAAATTTTGAAATTTGTAGACAATTTTCCCATTAGTTTAAGTGAAGTTTAAGGTTTATTTAAATTTTTCTTTTTGACTTTAATCCTTACTCATTTCTTAACCTTAATTCGTTTTCATAGATTTGGATATATATCCATTATTTACGTGTTGAGGTTTATGAAACTTTTCAAAAACTTGCTTATAGCCCCTGCAACATTAGGACTTTTAGCTCCTATGTCAGCTACAGCAAACGAAATTACTATTAGTGATTTCACTCCTGCAGAACAACTTGCTATTACTAACAGCCGCGTAGAC
>CACJUL010000012.1 GCA_902596585.1 uncultured Prochlorococcus sp. | reverse complement strand
TGGTCATTTTTATAATTTAGGTTATTTTTATAGATTACAATTACTTAGAGCGGCAGTAAAATCAGATGGATTAATCGAACATGCCTTTACTTGGAATTACAATCAGAAAATTTGTAAATATATTTTGAGATCCTTGGGGATAAAAAATATTTATGAAATGGGTAATAAAAGAATTCCTAATTTATTTATAAAAGCTGATCAAATTGCTAGAAATATTAAAACTAAATCTGATATTTTAAATATCAAATTTCCTTATGGAGTTCCAGGAACACATCTTTATGACTACATATTAAAACAGCAGAGGAAAGCAACATTAGACTTAAAAGATAAAAAGATAAAGTCCTATATTTATAATTTTTTATTAGCCATAAAATTGTCTGAGGATCTTATAAAAAATTCCAGTCCTGATTTAGTTGTGCTCAGCCATAGTATCTCTTTTCAATGCGCTCCAATTGCATGGATCGCAGCAAGTAATAAAATTCCAACAATTATTTTGAATGGTGAATATGGAGTGCCAAGATTCTGGAAAATGAATATTCCTGAAGATATTTTTTTTGGGATTGGTCATCCACCTGAAGAAAATCTATTAAATATAAAAGAAGAGAATAAAACTAAATTGCGTAAAATTGGTCTTACTTATTTGAAAAAAAGATTTCTTGGAAAAGCAATCGACCTTGGAGGTAAATTAGCATATAGCAAAGGTAAGAAAAAACTTGATATATTTGGCGCTAAAAAAGTTAAAGGGGAAAAAATCATTGCTGTTTATGTTGGGAATTGGTTCGATTTTCCTCATATTTTTGGGATGTCTAGATTTATCGATATATTGGAATGGTGTGAAGCTACTTTAAAAGAAGCAAAAAAAAATAAAGATGTTATTTGGCTTATAAAATCTCATCCTTATGATGAATGGCATGGAGGAGATGTTGTCCTTAAAGACCTATTACCTAAAGATTTACCAGATAATATAATAGTATTACCAAATTACTACTCAGGTCAGGCTGTTATCGATTGTGCAGATGCATTGGTTACCCATCATGGGACGTCTGCAATTGAATATACATGTTTTGGTAAACCTGCTTTAATTACTGATAAAGGTTGGTATGAAAATTGGGATTTTGCGGTAATGCCAAAATCAAGAGGTCATTTCTTAGAGTTATTAAAAACAAAATGGTATGAAACAGTTGATATGGAAAAAGCGAAATCAAAAGCCCAACTATTTGCTGGTTTATATTTTGGTATACCTTATTGGCAAAAAAATATAGTTCTTCCAGATGATGCAGATAAGTTAGAGCTAAGGCAAATTTTACCTAAATTTATTAAAGAAAATAAAAATGAAATAAAAAAAGAAATAGAATTTTTAAATAAATGGATAGCATCTAAAAGCAATGATTACCACACCTATAAGATGGAAAACTCTAATAGATATACAACTTTATATACAAAAAAATAAAAAAGTAAAAGTTTACCAACATCTTAAGGAACAAAATAACAATGATTAGTAATTCGAAAGCAATAAAAAGTTCTTTCAGAGAAGTTTTTATGAAGCCATATTCACTTTTAAATAAAAAAGAAAGAAAAAAGCTCAGATTGAATATTTTAATTTCTTTTATAGCTGGAGTTTTAGAAATTATCTCAGTAACAACTTTTTTCCCACTAATAAGCATAATAGTTGAACCTGAGCTTTTAGAAAAAAACAAATTTATAAAATCACTATGGAACTATCTAGGTAGCCCTGGTGAAAATAAGTTTGTAATTTTACTATCAATAGGGATTTCTTTTTTATTAATTATTTCAACTTTCATAAATTTGATATCTCAAATTTTATCTGTAAAAGATGGAAGTTCTGCACAAGAGAGATACTCTAAAGAACTTTATGAAAAAATTATAAATTCTCCTTACGTATGGCATCTTAAAAAAAATCCAAATATTACAAGAAATACTATTTTAAATAGTCTGACTTTATGGAATAAATGCGTAATAAGAGTAATTCCCTTAATATCAGGACAAATATCTGGGATTTTATTTGCCTTCATAGCTTTATTAATTGCAACACCAAAACTTGGATTTTGGCTAATAATCATATCAGGCTCCTTACTTACAATATTTCTGAATTTAATAAGAAAGACATCTTCAAAACTAATGAATAAAGTCAGAGAAAAAGAAGAGATTATTAATATATTTATGACTGAAACTTTAACGGGCATCAAAGATATAAAACTTTCATCAAGAGAAAATGATTTTATAAAAATCTTTTATATGTTGAATCACATAATTATAAGAAATTTTGCTGCAGCTAGTATATGGAACTTACTTCCTTCTTTTTTAGTTGTTCTTTTTGGTCAATTAAGTATTCTAATTGCTACTTCCTCATTATTTATTATTGGCATTAGAGGAGGTGAATTAGCAGGAATTATGGCTATTGTTACTCTTCTCTTTTTAAGATTAATTCCTTTGTTGAACAGATTAGGTAATTCAATTAACGGTATATCAAATGTAAATAGTTGGATGGACGTAGTTTTTGAAACAGAGAAAAGTCTTTATAAAAACAATACAAATTTAAATATGACTTCCAATAACAGCTATGAACGAATTATTTGGAATAAATTAAATTTTTCAGGAGTAACATTTAGTTATCCAAATTCTAAAAATTTAGTTTTAAAAAATCTAAATTTTGACATAAAAAAAGGTTTGCATTATGCATTCGTTGGTTTCTCAGGGTCAGGCAAAACTACGACAGTAGATTTATTTCTAGGTTTAATCGAGCCAAATGAAGGAGAAATATTAGTAGATGGATACGATATAAAAAAAATTGGGTATAAAAAATGGCAAAATTCAATAAGTTATGTTCCTCAAGATCCATTAATAAGCTATTTAAGTTTGAGAGAAAATATTGCATTTGGTGTCCCCCCTGAATCAATTGATAATAAAAAAGTTATTAATTGTTTAGAACAAACTAACTTATATGAGCTCTCAAAATCATTACCTAGTGGTATACATACAAATTTAGGGAATCAAGGTATTTCACTCTCTGGAGGACAAAAGCAACGAGTTGCCATTGCAAGAGCACTATATAGAAGTAGTGAGATTCTCGTTTTGGATGAAGCAACAAGCTCTTTAGATAATGAAAGTGAAAAGATTATTCAAAGAACATTAAATAATCTTAAAAAAGAAATTACAATCATCTCAATTGCTCATAGATTTTCAACGATAAAAAATTGTGATTGTATCTATTTACTTAATAATGGTGAAATCAGTGATAAAGGTAATTATGAAACTCTTTTAAAGAAAAGCAAACTTTTCAGAAAATTATCCAATACTCAAAATAACTTTTATTAAAAAAAACACACACATGAAATGGTTTACCAATAATATACAATTTTTTGATAAGCAAACTTAAATAATATGACTAATCAAAAAAGAAAAATTTGTATCCCTATATCAACTAGAGGAAATTATGGGAAATTAAAAAGTACCCTTAGTGCAATTAAGAAAAATAATTCACTTGAATACCAGCTAATTATCGCTGGTGGATTAGTTCTCTCTAGCTATGGAAACTTTAAAAAAATAATTCAAGAAGATGGATTTGAAATCGCCGGCGAGTTACCATTTTTACTTGATGGAGATTGTACTGAAAATATATCTATTTCTGCAGGTCTTGCTCAAATGCAATTCTCAAGATTAGTTGAAAGACTTAATCCAGATGTTGTTTTTATTACTGCAGATCGTTTTGAAGCTTTATCTTTTGCACAAACCGCACTATGTATGAATAAAACAATTGCACATTTAGAGGGTGGTGAGGTTTCTGGTTCTATAGATGAAAGAATTAGACATGCCATTACAAAACTTTCACATATTCACTTTGTTTCTAACCAAGAATCAGCTGAGAGAGTAAGTTCAATGGGAGAAAATAAAAAAAATATTATAATAAGCGGTAATCCAAGCATCGACTTAATTAATAAAATTAATGTAAATAATACAAGTAACTTAGAAAAGTTTCTAAAAGAAAAAAATATAAATTTCAAATTTTACAATTCATACTTAGTAATTTCTCAGCATCCTGTGGTAACAGAAATAAATGAATCTTTAAATCAAATAAAACATACTTTTGAAGCTTTAGATGAATTCAAATTACCAACATTTTGGATACTGCCAAATATAGATGCAGGTAATAGTTCTGCATATAATTTCTTACAAAAGAACATAAAAAACGCAAATTATCCTTTATTTCTTATTAATAGTATGCCTCTTGAGTTATACGCAACTTTAATAGCCAATTCAAAGTGTTTAATTGGTAATTCCTCCAGCGGAATAAGAGAATCTTCTTATCTTGGCGTACCATCAGTCAATATAGGAAAGAGACAATTCGGCAGATTACGTGGTCCAAATACTATCGATTGTAGTCATTCCGTAAAAAGAATTAGAGACGCCATAAGAACTCAGATTAATCATGGTAAATATAACTCATCAAATATCTATGGAGAGGGAAATAGTGGAGAGTTGATATCAAATTTCTTAGCAAAATGCGATCTCTTTTTAGATAAAACAATAACTTATTAATTATGAATTTCCTAGCAGTAATACCCGCGAGGGGAGGTAGCAAAGGTATTAAAAATAAAAATCTTCAAAAAGTTGGAGACAAATCACTTTTACAAAGAGCTATAAATAGCTGCCTTGAACATATGGATGTAATCGTCTCAACTGATAGCGAAAAGATAAAATCAGAAGCATTAAAAAATGGAGCAAAAGTTCCTTTCCTTAGACCAAAAGAACTTGCTTCAGATACTGCAAAATCAATAGATGCTTGTATTCATGCCGTTTCTGAATATGAAAAGATTTATAAAAAAAGTTTAGATTATATTTTTCTGGTAGAGCCAACCTCACCATTTAGAAATTCAAAACATATAAAAAAAACAATTAAGAAATTAAAAACAGAATCATACAAAACGATCGTATCAATTTGCTCACTGGAAAATAAGCCTGAAAATATTTACCTAAAAGGGGATTTTTTGAGAAAATATATTCAGATTCCTAACGAAAAATTTGAGCAAAGGCAATTAATGACAAATCTATGCCGTATAAATAGTGCTATTTATGCGACAGATAGAAATTTATTATTCAATAAAAAAAGATTCTTAATAAACCCAATTGGTTTTATTGAAATGAATTTAATAGAGAGTATTAATATTGATACTTTATTAGATTTAAAATATGCAAACTTTATAAGTAATGAATTATGCTTATAATTAAAAAAATATTTTTAGTTTATTAATCCCCAAAAAAGGTTTCATAAAAAATCACATAAATCATGAAGAAAATTTTAGTTTTTGATAAGGGCGGGCGAAAAAAAAGACTAAATCTAATAAAAAAAGAAAAAGCTCCTAAAGATTTCCTGCAGGGCATAAATTTTCTGAAATCAAAGGGTTTAAATATTGAACATCTCTCCTCTATTAAATCTTACAAACAAACTTTTCTTTCAAAAATAGGAAACCTTATTGAAGAGTTTTTTTGTAAGATTTCAAATATCGGTATTAGACCTTTATCAGTTTTTCAGTTCGAAAAAAAAATTAAAGCCTCTGATTATGTAGTAAGTCTTACTGATGGATTTAGTATTAGTTTAGGTTTCTACTATTATTTTATAAATAAAAAAAGTAGTATAAAACTTGCAGGCGGTTTTCATCGTTTATCCGACTTCGATAGAAAATTATCTCCACTTATAAAATCTATTTATCATATTATCCTTCGCAAATCATTATCAAGACTAGATTATATATTTTTCTATGGAAAAGCAGATCAAATAAACTCTATTAAAAATTTCAAAATACCAGAATTTAAAACACATATTATAAAATTTGGAGTCGATACAAAATTCTGGGAGCCAACAAATAAAAGTACTTTTAATTCAGATTATTTATTTTCAATTGGGCAAGATCCTGCTAGAGATTTTGATACACTATTAAAGGTTAATACAACTAAAAAGATTCATATTCATACTAATTTATTAAAAAAAAGAGATGATCAAAAATTTAAAATAACAAATGGAAATTATTACAAATACAGCAACAGTTATACAGACTTAAAAATAAGAGAACTTTATCAAAATTCTTTTGCGGTCATAATACCTTTAAAGGATGTTTTCCAGCCTAGCGGTTATAGTGTGACTTTACAATCCATGTCTTGTGGCAAGCCGGTAATTTTAACTTTAACAAAGGGATTATGGGCGCCATCATATTTTAAAAATAATAAAAATTGTATCTTAGTTTGTCCCTATAAAGAAAAAGAAATTGAAGAAGCAATAGAAAAATTAAGTAATGATAAAAATCTATATTCTCAAATCTCACGAAATTCTAGACTGACTATAGAAAAATACTTTTCTACAGAAGTAGCCAACATGGCAACATTAAAACTTTTTAAAATGTTTAATTAATTAAGTAATGATAAAAATCTATATTCTCAAATCTCACGAAATTCTAGACTGACTATAGAAAAATACTTTTCTACAGAAGTAGCCAACATGGCAACATTAAAACTTTTTAAAATGTTTAATTAATTAATTCCTAATAAACAAAGAGATATTCAAAATCTTTGTAGTATTATTGACTTGATATTTTGAAGCAAAAACTGAAATGTCTACAAAACGTATTATTGGCAAGATTGATATAAAGGGCAATAAAGTTATAAAAGGTATTAGATTCGAAGGACTTAAAATAATCGATGAATTAGAGAGATTTTTCAGTGAAAGAGAAAGTGACTATTTAGTTGATGAAATATATATTAATAACATTACAGGTAGTTTATATGATACCCATTTAGATATAAATATCCTCGAAAAGATATGCAAAAATATTCATATTCCTGTGACAGTTCAAGGCGGAATAAATTCTCTTAAAGAAATAGAAAATTTGTTTACTCATGGGGCAAGCAGAGTTGCTTTAAATAACTCAATTATTAAAGATTTAATACCATTAGAAACATTATTCAAAGAATTTGGATCACAGGCAATAGTTTTCTCACCATCTATAAGAGTTAATAAAAAGGGCGAAATTGATTTTTATACCAATGCAGGAAGAGAATTGGTGAAACCAAAGGATAATATGGATGCATATAATTATTTATACCAACTTAGTGAGAAAGGTTTAATAGAAGTTTTACTAAGATTTATTGATTTTGATGGTGTAAATAAAAAAATAGATGATTTAACCCTAAATCAATTAAAAAAAATTAGCACCATCAATATCGACACAATCGTATCCGGATCAATGCATCTTGAGGATAACTTTATAAATGCTTTTGAGTATGGAGCTCAAGGTATTGCCCTTTCTTACATTTATATCCATAATTACGAAAGAATAAATAATGTTAGGTCGATAATTTCAAAGAAATGGGAAGTTAGGAAATGAAACTTGGAATACTTAGTTATAGTTCGTCAAATACTGGAAATGTAAAAAGGTTATTCAAAAAGGTTTTTGAAGAAGAAATTTTAGAGATTAAAAATAATTCTTATAAATCTGATCTATTAATTCTCCCAGGAGTAGGAAATTTTGAATTCGTTATGAATGAATTAATTTCAAAAAAATTTAATAAAACCTTTTTACAAAAAAACTTTAAAAAGGTTTTTGGAATTTGCCTAGGAATGCATCTCTTACAAAAAGAAAGTTATGAATGTGAAAAAGGCTCAATAAAGGGTTTTAATTTCAGCAATAAATCAGTAATCCCTATTTCTGCAAGCAAAAATGAAAAGAGAGTTCATACAGGTTGGAATTATGTGAAGTTCATAAAAAGAGATTTAGCTAATATGGATGGTTACTATTTTTTTTCTCATTCCTTTGGCATCCAATGGAGTGGTGAAAGCGATGAATTAGCTTATTACGAAATTAATAATAAAAAATTTGTTGCGGTTTTCAAAAAAGGAAATTTTACAGGAGTTCAATTTCATCCTGAACTTTCTGGAAGTAAAGGCAGAGATTTAATTTCTTTTTTGCTAAAAGAGAATGACTTAATTTAATCGAAACACTTTAATAAGGTATGATATAGAAAAATTTTTATGAAAACACTTTGGGGTCTCCCAGAAAAAGTAATTTTTTGCAAGAAATGCGTTGTTTCTAATCAGAGGCCAGGCACGGTACCAGAATTCAAGAATAAGAGTTCTAAAGAAAATTCTACCAAAAAGAGTACTATTGGATTTGAAGATGGAATTTGCGCTGCTTGTAGATATCATGAATATAAATATGATGTCGTGGATTGGGATTCCAGAGAAAAAGAATTATTAAAATTGCTTGATAAACACAGAAGTAAAGATGGATCTTATGACGTAGTAGTTCCAGGGAGTGGGGGGAAAGATAGCGCATATGTATCCCATATACTTAAAAACAAATATGGTATGAATCCTCTTACAGTTACTTGGGCTCCTCATAGCTATACGGAAATTGGGTGGAAGAATTTTATTTCATGGATAGAATCTGGGCATGACAATTTTTTAATCACTCCTGATAGATCTGTGCATAAGAAGCTAACTTCAATTTCATTTAAAAATCTATTACATCCTTTTCAACCATTCATAATTGGCCAAAAATATATAGGTCCTAGAATTGCCAAAGATTATGGAATAAATTTAGTTTTTTATGGTGAAAATCAAGCTGAAGGGGGAAGTAATCTAGATTGGGATCAGAAAACGATGCCGCGAAATTTTTTTACAGGGAATTCAGAAGAATTGAGGATAGGAGGGCTAAATATTAAGGAGCTTTCAGATCATGGGATTTCAGAATCTGATTTAAATTTATACAAACCCTTAAAAAATATATCGAGTGATCTTGAGGTTCATTTTATGAGCTATTACAGAAAATGGATCCCTCAAGAAAACTACTATTATGCAGTTGAAAACTGCGGATTTAAGGATAATTCAATAAGGTCTGAAGGAACATATTCAACATACGCTTCACTTGATGACAAAATTGATGGATTTCATTACTATACAACTTATATTAAATACGGCATTGGACGAGCAACATATGATGCTGCTTCAGAAATAAGAAATAAGCATATCACTAGAGAAGAAGGTGTTTCTCTAGTGAAAAAATTTGATGGTGAATTCCCTAAAAGATATTATGAACATTTTTTAAATTATATAAATGTTGATGAAAATCAGTTTAAAGAGATTATCGATAAATCTCGTAGTGATCATATTTGGGATAAAGTGGACGGTGAATGGCAACTAAAGCATAAAGTTTCATGATTACTTTTAATAAATATCCCTATTTAATAGCGGAAGCTGGTGTAGCTCACTTTGGATCAATGACGAAAGCTATAGAACTTTTAAATGCAGCGATAGATGCCAACTGCGATGCATTCAAAATTCAGGTTTTTAGCGCAGATAATTTATTCGCAAATGAAGCTAAAGGTTGGAAAAAAAGGCTTAAAGATAGAGTATTAAAAGTTGAGGAAATAATAAAAATCTCCAAACTTTGCGATGAATCTAATATTGATTTCATTATCACACCACATGATGATTACATCTTACCTTATCTAAAAAACATAAATATCAAAGCTTTAAAAATTGGTTCAGGGGAAGTGGGGAATTTACCATTTATTTCTAAGTGTCTTGATTATTGCGATCACTTAATCTATTCAACCGGTTTAAGCAATATTAAAGACATTGACAACGTCGTAGAAATTGCTAAATCAAAAAAGAAAGAACTATCAATATTGCATTGTAATACCTCTTATCCTACCAATGATAATGAAGTTAATTTATCTGTACTAAAGGATTTCTCTAATAGGTATGAAAATTGTCATATCGGATATTCTGATCATACGCCTGACCATTTAGCTTGTATCAATTCAATATGCTTTGGAGCGAAAATTATCGAAAGACATATTACTTTAGAAAAAAATATTCCGAATGCTCAAGATTGGAAAGTTGCTTCTCTTCCTAGTGAATTAAAACAACTAAGAAAATCGCTAAATAGGACTTTCGATCAAATAGGACTATATGAAAAATTTGTAACTGAATCAGCCAAAGAAAATATTTTTTGGGCTTGCAAATCTCCATATTTAAAAAAAGATGTGAAAAAAGATGAAATATTAACTTACGATTGCTATGAAATGAAAAGACCATTCACAGGAACTAGATTTGAAGATATAAATTTTGAGAATAAATATTCTTTTATTGAAGGGATGTCATCAGGTAGTCCTATAGAATTATCTTCTTTAAAATCTGTTATTAATTAAAACCACGTTTTCCCAACTCTAACAAACTCAGGAGAAATTCTATCTTTATATCTATCAGCTAATTGAATCATTTCGGTAATAGCTGTTTCAATAGGGGTAATAGATTTTGCATAACTTGACTCAATACTATATTTTTTCTTTTCTAGCACATTTTCAGATCTAGGATTATCACCATGCTTAGCCACAATTTTTATTCCATATTTATTTGCACAATTTATAACTACATCAGCAATCTCATTAATACAGAAATCCTTCTCTGATACATGATTTATTATCTTATGTTCTCCAAATTTACTATCTAAATCAACTAAAGACACTAAAGATTCAATTGCGTCTCGGAGATACATTAAGCCTGTTCTTTGCTTTCCTGTTCCATAAATTGTAAGTTCTTTTTTTAATATTGCTTGTGCAACAAATCTATTAACAACCGTCCCAAAATTTGAATCGCAATCAAATCTGTTATATAAAGATTCTTTTAATAAAGTTTCTTCGGTTCCAATTCCAAAAATAGTTGCTTGCATTATTTCTGTAACTTTAAGATTCCACTGGCTAGTAGCCATGGCTAAAATATTCGAATCATTGATTTTCGTTATGTGATATACATCATCTGCTCTCCTTGGGTAGGGAACAGGTACTGTTGATTTCTTACCTTTATATTCAGGACAAAAATAACCTTCAGCAACATCTAACTCATCTGCAAAATATTCGCCGAAAGAGCCTAATTTAATAATGTGACATTCGGGACAATATTTTCTTACAGCCCAAGCGAGTCTTGTATTACCAACTTCATTATTTACTAGAGTGTGTACTGCACCATTCACATTTGCCATAGAGTAAGGTGCTGATGGTATTTGAGCTAAATGGTAAAAGATGTTTGGTCTCTCTAATGCCATGAATTTGGCTAATTCTTCACTGCTTACATCGATATCCCTAAATGACAAGTTTTTAAACGATACTTCTGCGTTAGCTTCTTTTACTCTATTCTCCAAAGATAAAATAGGAGTTATACTCTCAGTTGATTGTTTTTCTATCAATCTCCTTTTCAATCCATTATCAATAATAATAATTTTTGCATTAGGATAATTTTTTGCTAACTTCAAAGATAATGGCCAACCAATGTAGCCATCTCCACCTGCTACAACTATTTTCATAAAGTATGAATTTTACCCGTGTTAAATTCTAACCTATTACTAATATAAATTAAATAAGATAAAATTAAAATTAAGTCTTGTTAACTCATAAATGAGAGAAAATAATAGTTTTGATTGGGATAAATTCAAAAATAAATACTTTGATATAGAAAACAATAAAAACATCTTGAATTTAAATCCTGGAACAATGGGATCACCTTCTTTGCCAGTAATAAATGCTATTCATCAGTCCTGTAAAGATAATAAAAACCCATTGAATATTTATAAAAAAGGTAGAGCAAATTTACAAAGAATTAGAGAAGAAGCAAATATATTGTGGCCTCATCCAAATCATGAGTTAGCAATTGGAGGTTCTACTACATCTTGGTGTAACAAATTAAGTGAAAGTTTCCTTCGACTTTGGGAAGGAGCTAGTAAAAATAATCCAGTAAAAATTCTCACCAGTCACCATGAGCATAAGGGGGCTTTATTAAATTTTGAGAACCACCCTTTTTATCAAGTAATAAAAATTAGTGACCAAATTTTATTCAATTCTGAACTGTTTGAAAATTTTATAAAAAATAATATCCCAAATATTTTCTTGCTTTCTCAAAAAACTTGGGATCAAAATTTAAAATTACCGATAAATAGTTGCTTTAAAATAATCAAGAAACTATATCCAGATGCAATTACTATTCTAGATAGTGCTCAAAGCATTGGAATAGAAAAGATAATTTTTACTAACTCTGATATTGTTGTTTGTTCAGGGCATAAATGGCTATTTGGGCCTCAGGGTTCTGGTTTTATGTGGATTAATAAAGAGACTATAAAAAGGTTGCCAAGATTCCATTATGGAGAACCCATTGACCCTATCAATAAAGCCTCATATTTTGAAGAATCAGGTGGGCAAAGTTTTATAACGTATGCAGGTTTACTTGAGGCTCTTTTAATTTTAAAAGAAGTAGGTCATGAAAATGTTTTTAGTAAAAGTCTTAAATTGGCAAAAACATTTTTTGTTCTTTTAGAAAAGAGTATCTTAAAAAATATCTTTCAAATATCAATGAATGACTCAGTAATTCTCTTAGATTGGAAAAATCCAATTAGAAATTTACCATATGAATACTATCAAGAATTACATAATTCAAATATACATAGCAAATTTATTAAAATATCTAAAAAATCTTCGACAATTTATAGGCTGAGATTTGGTCTGCCTTATTATGAATCAGAAGAACGTCTAAATTATGCTGTGGAAAGGATGGTGGCTGCTATGGTGGAACTTTTAAAAAAATGAATACTCTTTGGAAACCATTAGTTTATATTGTTGAAAAATATACTGCAACTAATAAAATTCATACCATGGAATCAATTTGTAAACTCCAACAAGAATTATTCCCTCTACTTAGTAAATATCACTTTAAAAAAGTTACTGATATCCCTTATGGAAGATATTTAATACATCAAGATGATAGAAATCTATTTAATATTCAAATTGACGTTTTCTCATTCAACTACACTGGTAAGATTCATTGTCACAATACTTGGGGTATACTCCATGTTTTCAATGGATTTCTTTTTGTTGAAGATTGGAATAAAACAAAAGAAGGATCTTTTTTTTCAAGAGGTGGTTTAATTCTAAAAGATGGCAGTTCTCAATCCTTTTGTCCACCTATATCTGATTGGCATAAAGTCTCAACTGGAGAAAGTTTACATCAAACTATAAGTATGCATATTTATGGTAATAACTTTAATTTAAATAAGGGGATTTATCTTGATGATGAATTTCAGGAAATTGAAGGTTATAGATCAGAGTTCAAAGATATTGAGACCATAAATAAAATTATTCAATGTTATTAATCTAGGTTTTTTTATTTAAATTTTCGACTAATTTCAGTAATTGCTCGCCATAAGATTTCTTTGAGGATGATACAAAAAAATTAGAAGCTTTTTTTAAAGCAAGAGAAATATTTTTATCATCAATTTGTTTATATAAATTTTGGCAGGATTTTAAAAAATCATCTTCTTTTAAACATTTATTTATTATCTTAATTTTTAAAAATTCTGCAAAATGAATTTCATCTATTGCAAAATCACTACTATATTGACGTTCAGGGAAAAACATTAATATTGGTTTACCATTAATTATTGACTCCACAAGCATTGTTGAAAGAGGAGAGATCACACAATCAACCAGACTCAGTAAATCCCTAGTATTTCTATAGTCAGTTAAGAACATATTATTGGAAGGTTTCTCAATATCTTTTCTATAGTAATCAGACATAGTTGGATCCATTGTTATATTTTGAAGATTTAGCGAAAAGAAATCTCTTTCACCCTCTCCTAATCCTCCTCTCCAAGGATGTGGTCTGTAAATTACATGACAATTTGGAAGTGCGCCATTTTTAATGTAACTATCTAACAATTCCAAGTATAAAGATTCATATTTACCATGGCCAGCTCCAGCATAAAGAATAATCCTTTTACTTTTATCTACTTTAAAAAAGTCGCAAAGTTCTTGTCTAGTAAACTTAGTTTCCTGTTTATAAATTTCAAACTGGGCTGCCCCAAAACATTCAATATTTTGAGGATTCATTTTCATATACTCAATGGCATGATTTTTGCTCTGTTCACCCCATACAACTAACTTACTTGGTGATCCACTGCAAAAAGCTTTTGCGGATGGGTTATCCCAAGAGTTCATTAAAAAGATTAGAGGAATTGAGTTGTCATCGACAACGGTATATCTTATAAGTTCGTTAACGTAATAACCTTGAAGGATACTTGGATGAATAATTATTTTAGGTTTTTCTTTTTTTATGATTTCAGTAACACTAGAATGGATTCCCATTTTTCTAACAAAAAGAAAACGGAATATATGATAAACGATAGGCAAGCCTGCAATTAAAGCTAAAATAACATTTCTTCTTCCAAGTCTTAAATATTCTTGTCTTATACGTGCAGAGAAATTCTTAGTACCTCTTTGCTGCCTTAGAACAGTAGTAATATAAAGGTAAAACCAATATCCTATCCTTGATCTTGGTATATTTGTTATTCTAATTTTTTCACTTGAAATATGATCACTAACAATTTTATTTTTCTTGAAATTATATCTATCATTATTAAATACGTATACCAAATCATAATTTTTATTTAATTCCTTAAATGTTTCATTAGCAATAAAATGTCTTAATATCATTTCCATATCTATAAAGATTAAAATTTTGTCTTTGACTTTCATAGGATATTTTTTGGAATTTATTAGCTATCACATCATAAATTAAAAGAATAAAATTTCTGCATTTTTTTATTTAATTAATTTTTTTTGTAGCCTAAATAATGATGATCTTAAAAAAAATTGTTAAAAAGATTAATTATGAGTTTATTAAAATTGATAATTTTAAGTAAATAATATATGTAGTTCATAGGTTATATTTGGATTATGGTTTGCTAAAAACTAAATTCGATAAATCTTATTTTTTTTCTTAAGTTCTTCTTAATGAGTAATAATAAAAAAGCTCTAATAACTGGGATTACTGGACAAGATGGTAGTTATCTTGCAGAGTTTCTTTTGAAGAAAGGTTATGAAGTTCATGGAGTCAAAAGAAGATCAAGCAGTTTTAATACCGATCGTATCGATCACCTTTATCAAGATCCACACGTAACAAGTGCCAATTTTATTCTGCATTACGGAGATCTTACTGATAGTACAAATCTAATAAGAATAATGAAACAAGTTGATCCAGATGAAATTTATAACTTAGGAGCACAAAGTCATGTTGCTGTTAGCTTTGAAACACCCGAATATACAGCCAATAGTGATGCGATTGGAACCCTGCGAATACTTGAGGCAATAAGAATCCTTGAAAAAGAGAAAAAAACTAAATATTATCAGGCCAGCACAAGTGAGTTATATGGACTAGTGAAAGAATCACCTCAGAATGAAGAAACACCTTTTAATCCTCGAAGTCCCTATGCAGTAGCGAAACTATACGCTTATTGGATTACAAAAAATTATAGAGATGCCTACGATATTTTTGGTTGTAATGGAATATTATTTAACCATGAAAGCCCAAGACGAGGAGAAACATTTGTCACTAGAAAAATCACTAGAGGTTTATCAAGAATAGATAAAGGAATTGATAAATGTCTTTATCTAGGAAATCTTAACTCTAAGAGAGACTGGGGACATGCCAAAGATTATGTTGAAGTTCAGTGGTTAATGTTGCAACAAAGTATTCCAAAAGATTATGTGATAGCTACAGGGAGAATGGAAACCGTCAGAAGATTTTGTGAGTTAGCTGCAATTGAGCTAGGTTGGAGCTCATATGATAAGAAAGGAATTGAATGGGAGGGCAATGGTGCCGATGAAATTGGGAGGAGAGTTGATACTGGAGAAATAGTTATTAAAGTCGATAAAAGATATTACAGACCAACAGAAGTCGATCAACTTTGTGGAGACTCAACCAAAGCTAAAAATGAATTAGGTTGGGAACCAAAAATAACACTTGAGGAAATGATTGCAGAAATGATTAAGGAAGACCTAAAGATTGTAGAAAATGAAGTTCAAAAATTATACAAAATAACTTAAAATCTTTAATTATGAAAAATTCTCTTGATTATTCTGAAAGAATTTTTATTGCAGGTGGCAATGGTATGGTTGGCAGTGCCATCATAAGAAATATTTGGAAGAATAAAAATAAAGAACAATTTAAAAAAACCTTAATTTTATCTCCTAATAGAGACGAACTTGACCTTACTGATTTTGCTTCAGTTAAAAGCTGGTTTAATGAAAACAGACCAAATATTGTAATTATTGCTGCAGCTAAAGTTGGAGGCATACATGCAAATAACTCAAAACCATTTGATTTCATCCTTGAAAATATTAAAATTCAAACCAACCTAATTGAGCTTTCATGGTTATTTAAAGTAAAAACTCTAATCTTCCTAGGGAGTAGTTGTATTTATCCTAAGTTTGCCACTCAACCAATAAAAGAAGAATATTTACTAACTGATACTCTTGAAACAACTAATGAGTTCTACGCCCTTGCAAAAATCTCGGGGATAAAGTTATGCCAAGCTCTTAGAAAACAACATAATTTTAATTCAATCTGTTTAATGCCTACAAATCTTTATGGGCCTGGAGATAATTATAATTTACAAGACAGTCATGTAATACCAGCCTTAATTAGGAAATTCCATGATGCAAAAGAAAAAAAACTTGACTACGTAGAATGTTGGGGCACTGGTAAACCCTTTAGAGAATTTTTATATGTTGATGACTTAGCTGAAGCTTGTTTGTTCGTTTTAGAAAAATGGAATGATCCAAATTTCAAGAGGATTGATCACAACGGCAGAGAAATTAATTGGTTAAACATAGGAAGTCCCTATGAAGTTTCTATAAAAGATTTATCAGAGACTATCTCTAGTCAAGTTGGTTTTAAAGGGGAAATAATTTGGAACAAGGAAATGCCAGATGGGACTCCTAGAAAGAAATTGGACACAAAAAAAATAAATGATCTTGGTTGGGAAGCAAAAACTAATCTTGAGGAAGGTATTAAATTGACTTTAAATCACTTTAAAAATGAAATTTTAAACTCAACTTTAAGGAAATAAAACGAAAAACATAATTTTAAAATTAATCGCTATTTCTTTATATAATCAAACTCTCAGAATTTAACTTTTTTTTCCAAAAAGGAGT
Organism: uncultured Prochlorococcus sp.; assembly: GCA_902596585.1. GTDB lineage: Bacteria > Cyanobacteriota > Cyanobacteriia > PCC-6307 > Cyanobiaceae > Prochlorococcus_A. Next base: position 17,414 of record CACJUL010000012.1, on the reverse strand, counting down.
TAACATTATCAAAATTATCAATATCAAAGGATAAAAGTTTTTTAAAAATATCATCAAATTGATTGAACAATTTTTTCGATCCAGTTAAAGATAAATGATTATTATCGTTGTAATAAGAAACCTTTCTAGTATTATCAAAAGATATTCCACTCATAAAGCATTTTTTTTCGTTACAAAGTTCTTTAAAAGGATCAATAAGAGAAAAGTTGTTATATTTATCTGAGATAAATCTCAAATGATTATCAATCTTCTTATATTTTTTTGATAAAAGGTTTTTATCTATTTCACCACAATTTTTCCTATCAGCTGAGAATAAACATGCTTGAGCAGATAATTCAAATTCAGGTACTGGTAAAACATATATAATTGAAATATTTCTTTTTTTTGCTTCATTGACGAACAGCTCTAAATCCTTGAACCAAAGATCTAAAGATTTTTCGCGAGATATTGATTTGCCATCCTTGTCATAAAATAAAGCCTCACTATACAATTTCCCTTGTAATTTATTTACTGGCTCAGTGTAGACAGCGACAATCCTATTTGAAATAACTACTATATCTTCTTTTTTTGCATTGTTAAGAATAAATTTTTTATAATCATAAGTTACTTTTAATAGTGAATCACTTGTATAAAGTTTTGAATTTGACTTAAACCAACGTTCATCACTTGGGAACATAGACCCTGATACTGATGTAAAAGAAATTTTATATTTATTAGACAAGTCAGCTATCAAATTTCTTAAAGCATAAGAATGTGAATCACCTGCGAGAAAAATTCTCCTAGATTGGTTTTTGTTATTTTTTGAATAATTATATGTACATTTTTTTGCTACATCTGAGAATGATTCATAATTAACAATCATACTTCCATGACAATTTTTCCTATTTATACTTGTTCCAGGGACATGCTGAGGTAGATAGAAACTTTCTGGATCAATATTATTTCTTGTAAAAAATGCAATCAAACTATATCTTGTTTGTCTAGAATCACCTAAAAAATATATGAAAAAAAAGGAAAAAGTTATCAAACATAAAACTATTCTATAAGTTCTCATAAAATAAATTTTCCATTCTATTTTTCTTAAAGGATTTTCAATATATTTAAAAGAAAGATATGAAATAAAGAAAATTATTAACAGAAGGGAAAAAGGATTACTGTTATCTCCATAAATCCAATATGAAAGAGAAATAATTCCCCAATGCCATAGATAAAGTGAATATGAAAGTTTTCCAATATAAACAAGCACTTTACTAGAAAGTACATTATTTAAAAAAGATTTCTGACTAAAGGATATTAGAAGGTATGAAGTTATTAAAACTACAAACAACGTTTTAATATGAGATAATTCGTTTGTTGAAAGAAAAATTAAAAGAAGAAGAATTGTTCCAAATATCTGAGTGAAATTTAAATTTTTCAAAAATTTTTTTGTTAATTTGTCTTCAAAATTATTATGAAAAATATAGATCAAAACTCCAATTCCAATCTCCCAGAATCTAGTTGGTATTAAAAAATATGAAAAACTTGAATAAACATAATAATACTTCAAAAATAAGAAAAGAGATATGCTTGAGAAAATAGCGACTATGGTAACCAAAAAAGAAATTTTTTTTGTATCGTTTTTAAAAAATCCACTTAATAAGATAATTAGTGGAAATATCAGATAAAATTGTTCTTCCAGTGATAAAGACCAAGTATTTAAGAATGGATTTAAGTAACTTGCTTGTGCAAAATAATCAGTTGAATACCTAAATAGGTAAAAATTGGAAAGTCCTAATAACGAAAAAAAACCTGTCCTAATAGAAACATTAGGGAAGGGGTTGAATAAACATACGACAATTGAAATAAATATTACATAAACAAATAAAGCAGGAAATAACCTCTTGAACCTTTTCTCAAAGAAAGATTTTATAAATTCAGAAAAATTAATAAATTGAGTCTTTAAAACTGATTTTGTTATTACATATCCTGAAATCACAAAAAAGATATCAACGCCTAAAAAACCACTTTGCAAAATGTCAGAGCCTAGATGATTTAATATGACAGCTATAATCGCTATTGCTCTAAGGCCATCAATTTCAGCAATGTACTGATTACTTTTTTTTTTATTTTCAATCAAATTCAAAATTATATTGGATTAAGGTTTATTAAAAATGATATCCGATAATTAATCAATCTTAAATTTCTACAATTAGTTATTTCCAAAATTTAAATCTCCTTAATATTTAATTCTAAAAAATATAAAAATCATTTTAAAAATTTACTTGATTTGAGAACAAAAGAGTTTCTAAAACTTTACTCATTTTCATCGCTCCATAAGAAGTCAGATGATGTGCATCTTTATACATTAAAGACTGATTATCATGGTTTCTGCAAATTTGATCGGGGCACAGTATGGAAAATGTATCAATATAAGAAACTTCCGGATTAGATAAAAGAAATTTATTAATTGATATTAATGAATCATTATTACTATCAATCCAATCATTTTTATTTTTTTGAGTTAGACAAATTGACGCTATTGCCCATTTAGGACGATACCATTCTTCTTGGCATGTATCACCTTTTTTAAAAACATCAAATATTGGAGTTGGAGAAATTAAATAATATTTCATACCAATTTTATTTGTATTTTTAATAAAAGTTTTATAAGCATTCAAAAATTCTCCTTTACCTCTATATTCTCCAATATTTGATGAGAGGATTACGATATCTCCTTTTTTAAAAATATTTTTATATTTTCTCAGAGGTGCAAGTATAAGCTCTATTGTTCCTTTTTCTTTTTTAATATTAAGCCCCTCTCCTTGAGGATGCATTATAAAATTAAAATCCTCTTTATTAGATAAATATTGCATTACTGCACCATAATGCCCTGCATGACTATCTCCTAAAAGAAATATAGTTGGCCGAACAATATTATTTATAATTTTTGTCTCTCCATAACCTCTTAAATTCCATTTGTTGTAAGGATCACCAGTATATAGTCTGCCTTTTAGTGGCCTTCCAATCGCGACTAAACTCAAAGAGACTAGAAACATTACTTTTGTAATAAAGAGTATATTTTTCCAACGACGCTCAAACCAGATCCCATTTCTAAGTGGTTTTTCAATCCATTTATATGAGGCTGCTGATAAAAGAAAAATTACTAATAATTGAAAAGGGAATGACCACCAATGTATGCCTATAGTCCAGCGACTTAATGATAAGACACCCCAATGCCATAAATATAGAGAATAAGAAATAAGACCTATAAAATTAACTCTAGGGTTGGTTAATATTTTGTAAGCAGCTTTTTTATTTGTCAAAGATCCAATAAGAATGAAAGTCAAAGCTACAACTGATATTGTTGATCCTATTGCCAAAAATGAAGGGAGATACATTATTGCTATTATCAATAGCAACAAAAGAGATGATGGCATGCTTTTAAATCTTTCTTTTACCAATGGACTTTTTTTCATCAATAAAAAAAGAAGACACCCTGATGACATTTCCCAAAACCTTGTTGGCATCAAAAAATAAGCCGCTGATTGGTTATTTATATATAGATAAATAAATGCTATTAAAGAAGCAATGGTTAAGCCCAAAACAGTTAAAAATAGAGTCCTCTCTCCATTTTTTGTTTGCCTCCCAAAACCAGAACACCATATTAATAATGGGAATAGGATATAAAACTGTTCTTCAACCCCAAGAGACCATGTTTGTGTGAATACGTTTAGTTGAGTTGATTGTGAAAAATAATCAGTTGATTGTTGAAGTAAATATAAATTCGATATTCCAAATAAGGATGCTATTCCTGTTCTTAATGCCACTCCTGGACTTGGATTGAAAAAACAAACTAATATACTTGTTATTAAAACAAAAACAGATAATGCTGGAACTAATCTTTTTAATCGCCTTTCATAAAATCCGCTTATAAAATCTTTAAAGTTTTTACTAGGTCTTTCATTAAGAGATGATGTAATTACAAATCCAGAAATGACAAAAAATATATCAACACCTAAATAACCTCCAGGCAATAATTCTTTGTTAAAATGATTAATTATAACGGCTATCACTGCAAATGCTCTAAGACCATCAATATCCTTGCGATAGTTACTCTTAGATGCGGAATTATCAATCTTTAAAGTCTTGGACACTTAGATAAGTTTACTTTTATCATTCAATTATATCTAATAATTTCGAATAAAAATTGCTATAGATTTCTGATAATTTATTTTTTATTTTGTCTTAAATAAGGTATATCCCTTTAAAAAATAGATTAAGTTTAATTTTTAAATATTCAATTTTTTATAAACTAAATTTTTACTTAAAACAGTGAAGTATAATATCAGGAAAAGAGATTTATTTTTGTTTCCAACAATAAAGCATGGAAAATGTATTAGTTTTAGGATCTAGTGGTCAAATAGGCTTATCGTTAACAAGAATTTTAAGTAAGTTCAAAAAATATAATGTTATTGAATGTGATATTGTTCTTAGTGAAAGCAATGATTTAAGAAAGCAGTCAGATTTTTTAGAAAAATCATTTTCTGAGGCTGATTTCGTATATTTCTTAGCATATGATGTTGGTGGATCAAGATACCTAGAAAATAATCAAAAATCTACAAGTTTTCTAAATAATAACCTTCTCTTAATGCAAAATACATTTAACTATCTAGAGAAACATTCAATACCTTTCGTTTTTGCCTCAACTCAAATGTCAAACATGAGTCATTCTGAATATGGTACTTTAAAAAGGTTAGGTGAGCATTATACGAAAATTCTTGGAGGACATATTGTTAGATTTTGGAATACCTATGGAATAGAAAATGATCCTGAAAAAACCCACGTAATCACAGATTTTATAAATTCTGCAATAGCCAATAAATTAATATTAATGCGTACAAATGGCAAAGAAAAAAGACAGTTTTTGCATGCTGAAGACTGTAGTAAAGGGCTTTTAGAAATTCAACAAAACTATAGATTTATTGAAAAAAGATATTTGGACATTACAAGTTATAAGTGGAGCTCTATTTATGAAATAGCAAAGATAATTTCAAAAATTTTTGATAACATACCTATAAAAATTGGGGAGTTAGAAGATTCAGTACAGAATAATATATCAAACGAACCAGACCCATATTTTAGACAATTTTGGAGTCCCGAAATCTCTTTGGAGGAAGGCATAAATAAGATAGTTAAGCATATGGTACAATCTAGAAAATTTTAATTTTGAGTTATATTGAATTACTTTAGTTCTCCTAAAATAAATAAGATACAAGAAATTATAAAGAAATACCTCAATAAAATTCCTTTAGTTAAAAATAAATCTTCTTTGATAAAGAATACTCTTTTTGATGCTTTTGAATCTGAGGAATTTTTATTAATCTATAAAAGTTTTGCTAAAGAAGTAGCTACCCAATTCTATGGAAGTCCATATAAAACATGTCTTCAAACATCTCCAACGCCAAGAATATTTTTTCCAAATTCACATGGCACTTCAATTCATTCCGACTACTGGTATGGCCATGGATTAAGTGCCGTAACTATATGGATCCCAATTTTAAATTCTATTTCTGGTGCTACATTCTATGCAGATCATAAAAAAGTTATACAAAATAATATACATAGCTCAACTTTTAGTTTAGATGATTTAAAAAGAATTTCAGAAGAAATAACTAAAAAAGATAATGAAGTTCTGCCTCCGAAAAATAGTGCTTTTCTTTTCGATTCAACAACTTTACACGGATCAACTTTTAATTCAACCCAAAAAACAAGAATATCTTTTGATTTTAGAATTTCCAAAATTGAAGACAAAACCTCAACTAAAGATTTAGATAATTATTTAATTTATGATGAACATATTGATCAATATAATTTACCGTCGCACAAACTATATGGCAAAAGAATATTAAAATATATATGTGGTGGTAATAACAAAAATACATTTGCACAACAAATACTAATAGATTCTTTTTCTAAAAGATATAATCTTCAAATTACTGATCAAGAAGCTGAAATTGAAAGATATGGTTATCCAATTTTAGAGGGATTATCAAGTGGCTATAAATTAAAAAATGAATATGATGCTATTGTAATAGCATCAGAATATATAGCCCATGAATTCTTCTCAAATAAAAGGTATAAAGACTCTAAAATTCCAATATGGTCAGCCTTAGAAAATAAACAGATACTATAGATATTTAATTTACATGAAAAAAAATATTCAAGATTATTTTTTTCTTTTTTTTAATCTAGCATTTACATTAAGACATTGGCTTAAGCTTAAAATCTTTAATAGTCCAATGAATGAAATTGCATCATTAAAATATTCCATACATAAAATAAAATCTCAAACCATTTTTAAGCTGAGGAATAATCAATCTATTTCAATAAATTCTGCCAAAACAAATAGTTTTAAAAAATTAGGATATGCTACATTTTCTAATATTCAAATCGAAAAAAATTGCAAAATAATCCTAAAAAAAATTTCAAAAATTGACAACCCCTGGGACCAAGAAAATATACTTAGACTTAGACCTTCAATTGAATTTAGAGATGAATTAATAGAAATATTTGATAATGGGGTTGATAAATTTATAAAATCTATTTTCAATTCAGATTATGAAATTCATTACCATACTTTATATAGATCCAAAAGAGATTCTGATGATGAGAGTCCCCAAGGGTCTGCTTTATGGCATGGAGATGGGGGCCCAGGAATTCGTCTAAATTTAATGATATGTCATACGCCAGTGAGTAGTTTTAATGGCGCAATGAAAGTTATCCCTCTTAATTTATCGATTAATTTATTAACTAAGACTTTTTTTAACTATAGGTATTGGGTTAAAAAACAATCAAAAACATCTCTTAAAAATTTCGATAGAACTTATCACAGATTAAAAAAATGTGAAAACCTAAATAAACTTATCAAATCAAATTCAATAAAATATTTCCAGCCTAATACAGAAAAATCTGGTTTGATTTATTGCTTTAATAATAATTGCGTACATGGTGGGGGGTTCACTGATAAAGGAAATGAAAGAATAGTTAGTTTGATGCATATTTACCCGTCTACAGAATTTACTACTACTTCTGAGAAATTTAATTCTAGTCACGAAAAGATTGAAGATAATCCTCAAAAACTATAAGATTTAAATTAGATCTATTTATTAAAAATTAATATGAAAAATATAGAATTAGTAAAAAATCTCTCTAAAAAAAATATTTGGAATGAAGAATGGTTCAAAAAAATGTTTATTTTAGGCTTGAAAAAAGATGGGCTCAGTTCTTATTGGTGTAATGAAATTAAAAATTATTTGAATGATAATGTACCTACCTCATTTAAAGAATTTCATTCTAAATTTAAAATTAAGATAAATAAAAACTATAGTGAAGATAATCTTAAAAAAGATGTAATAAAATTTTTAGATAATTTATCAGAACAAGTTGAAAATAATGAATTTTGTTATCTAAGAAAAGATCCTGCAAAAACAAGAGTGATTCAATGGCCTAATAATCAATATACAAAAGTAGGTAATCCAGACCACTACTTTAATATTTACGAAGATGTTTTTTATAGGGAAAGATTTCCCATTATCAACAAAAAGACTGCTGTTGGAAGTGCAGGATCTTGCTTTGCTAGAGCAATTGCGCATCAATTACAGAGATCAGGATTCAATTATGTAATAGAGGAAGATGACTTACCTAAAGATTTTAAAATAGAAAAGTTAACTAATAGTCCCTATCGAGTAAGTCCAGCTAGAGTTGGTAATTTATTTAATACCCCTAGCATGCGTCAAATGGTAGAAAGAGGATTTGGATATTGGGAACCGGAATATATTGTTGCAGAAAATAATGGTGAAATTTGTGACCCTTTCAGAACTTCTAATCCTCTTTATAAAGATTATAAAGGCTTTATTGAGGACTATAAAAATCATAATATTGCATTAAAAAATGCACTTTTGAAATGTGACGTTTTTATATTGACTTTAGGTCTAACTGAAGCATGGTTTTTTGCTCATTCAGAAAAATATACCAGTGTATCGCCTCACAAAATCGAGCCATCTCTACTAAGACAAAAAAATCTATCGGTGGAAGATAACATCAAGGAATTAGAAAAAATATATGCTATTTACAAAAAACACAAACCAAATATCAAATTTATTATATCTGTTTCACCAATACCACTTAATAAAACTTTTTCTAAAAAGAACCATGTTGTATCTGCAACATGTCTATCAAAATCTATTCTTAGAGTTGCAGCCAACGAATTTGTAAAAAATCATTCCGAAGATGTTTTTTATCTTCCTTCTTATGAAACTGTTATGTATGGTTGCGAAAATCCATGGGAAGCAAACAAAAGACATGTAAATCCTGAGGCAGTAAAAAGAGTGATGCAATTATTTGCTCATATGTTCGTTGAAAATATTGAAGACTTTCAATTTTCTTCAATAGATCCAATGGCCGAGGTTAAATCTTCATTAAAAATAAAATTAAAGAATCTATTAAGGCCAATAAAGAGAAAACTTTTTACTTAAGTAAATGCTTTGTAAATAAAAAAACTTCTATGTAAATTTTTCAGAAGTATTAAAAAAAATATTTAATATAGAAAAGTTTTATAAGAAAAAATAAATATTTCTTGACTCTTAAATATTATGATTAATATATTAATATAATGTCAGATTAATCGGTTAAATATATTTAAAGTGAAGATTGTATTTATAGATGCAGAATTTACTGGAGAGCATGCATTAACAACACTTGTTTCATTAGGTCTAGTAAATCTAGAGGGGGATCAATTATATGTTTCATTAAATGATTATTCTGAAAATCAAGTAACAGAATGGCTTAGGGAAAATGTCCTAAATCAAATAGATTCAACTAAAAGTATATCCTCTAAAGAAGCATTTAAATTAGTTTCAGAATGGCTTGAAAACTATTCAAATGGAGAAAAAATACACTTAGTTTCGGCAGGTAAAGGCGCTGATTTAATTTTATTATTTGAGTTATGGAAATATTCAAAATTTAATCTTAAATATTTTCATTCATTACATTGTTTACCTGATTATTTAAATCACAACTCACATTTTGACCTAAATACATTATTTATGGTTGCTGGTATAAAAACTGATATTGATAGAGAATATTTTGTCAGGAATTATACCTCGAACAAAAGGCACAATGCACTCTATGATGCAATAATCCTCAAGGAATGTTTTATTAAACTAAAAAATGAAGGCCTTCTAAATAATTTCTTTGATGCTAAATAAAAAATTCTTTAAAGAAGATCTTTTTACTATTGAAACTAATATTGGTTTTCAATGGATAAATTTCTTATTATCTAAAGATATTGAGCATCTAGTTAATAAATATTATTTAGGAGAAATTATATCCTTAAGAAAAATAAATAAAAAATCCAAAACATCAAATATTTTTCTGTTAGAAACCCAAAAAGGTGAATATATTTTAAGGAGTTCAAAACTTGAATTAAATAATAAGAATGAATTTCTCTGTTGCATATCTAATCAAATAAAAAATATTAATTTTATTTCTCCATTAAAAAATGATGAAGAATGCTACGCGACTGAAATTGGAAGTAACTCTTGGATAATTTATCCAAAAATCAAAGGTGATATATTCAATGGATCTAATTGCTCTTTATCTAAATTAATTAACTATGGTATGAAATTTTTTAAGGAACTGGAAATAATTGAAACTTTTAAACCTCTAGAATCTAAGAAGATATTAGGTATCAATTTAATAGACAAAAATAAATTAAAATCTCTTTCAAAAATATTATTGAATAATAAAAAAATTGAAAATTTAAGAAAATTAAATTTTATAAAAAGTTCTACAACAAAATATCTTATAGAAAATAAGTCTCTTATCAATGAATTGTTTTGCAAAATAGATTCTATAGAATTATCTAGCATTAATCTTGTTCATAATGATTTACAACATGCAAATATAATTATTGATAATGAGTATATAAATTTTATTGATCTTGAGGATATAATATGGTCTAACAAGAAAGTCGCTTTTTGTCACTTTATATTCAAAAACTTAAGGCATATCATCTATTCAAATAACCTTTTATTTGAAAAAGAAATTTCCAAATACTTAGAAACTATAATGTCATCAACGTACAATTCTGATATTGGGATTAATTCCACAGAAGAATTCTTCGAGTATTCTTTTATAAGGATTTTCTCAGATCTTTCTTTAATTACAGAATCTTACTACTTGAATAATGATCCAAAATTTATGTATGATCTTGAAAAGAAAATACATAATCTTTTTGAACTAATTTATCTTTTTTATTAGCTATGGATCTTCAATTAAATGATAAAAAGGCATTAATTATTTCTGCTAGTAAAGGCATTGGGAAAGGAATAGCTTTAGCATTAAATAATGAAGGTTGCAAAGTAATAATTTGTTCAAGTGATCTACAAAATCTTTCTTTAGCCAAAAGAGAAATTGAAGAAAAATCTAAAAAAGAAGTATTTACATATCACATGGATTTATCTTCAGAAGATTCAGTAAATAAAACTTGTGAAGAAATAAAAATTGATCATAAAGGTATAGATATTCTAATAACGAATTCCCCTGGGCCTAAACCTGTATCTGCTATTGAATTCAAGGATACAGAGTTACATGCGGCAATGCAAATAAATTTTTATAGTGTAGTGCAATTATGTAATCATTTTATACCTAAAATGATTGAAAATAAGTTTGGACGCATTATAAATCTATCTTCAACAACAGCTAGAGAGCCTGAAGCTGGTATGCTTTTATCCAATGTTACAAGAGCTGCAGTAATTTCATACTCAAAAACCCTTTCAAAAGAATTATCGAATAATGGAATAACTTTTAATTCAATTTTAACTGGTGGGGTATTAACTGATAGAACAAAAAACTTATTACAAATGGAAGCTGATGCTAAAAGTATTTCTATTGAAAAAATGTATAAGATTGCTTCTGAAAATATCCCAGTTGGACATATCTCTAGCCCTGAAGAATTCGCTAATAATATTCTTTACCTATGTTCACCATTATCATCCTATCTTAATGGAGTGAATCTCCCTATAGATGGCGGATTTATGAACGCATTATGAATAAAAATCCAGATGATTTATTTTTTCAATTTAGAGAATACGATATTGAGATTAAAAATAAAATAAAAAGCTTAGATATTTGCAATAAAAAAATATTTTTATATTTTTCTAGTTTTGTTAGTAATAAATTATCCGAAATTGATAAAAGTAAGTTAAATCATTTATTTGATATATTAAACAACTTGCATTTAGATGAAAATTATATTGGATACTTAACTCATCCAATACGAATAGCATATAGTTATGCAAATAATTTAAGCACACCTTCATTTGATGATATATCTCTTGCTCTTTGTCATAATATTATTGAATTGGGTTTTGAAGAAGAGCTAAAAAAGTTCCCAAATTTAATTTCAGATGAAGTATGGAGAAAAATTAGATTGTTAACTATAGAAAGATCCAGATCTAAAGATGACTCATATCTAAATTATTACTACGACAATATTAATAAAGTTCCTAACTTAATGCTATTAAAAACTCTTGACAAACTTGATAATACTTTATGGTGGGTAAAGCTGGACCATATAAAACCTTATGATTCAATGGTAGTTAAAAAATATGTTTGTCCTAGGATTATTACAAAGAATCCTTTCCTTTCAGAATATCTTTTAAATCTTACTGATTACGTTTTAGATAAAAATGTTAGATTAAATTTTAAATTAAATTAATTTAAATATGGATGATAATTATCTCAGAAAAAATATGAAAAGTTCAAAATGTTTAGGGCTCATAACTGCTAGAGGAGGTTCTAAAGGAGTTGTCAATAAAAATATAAGAGAATTAAATGGAGTCCCACTAATTGGTTATACCATTAATGTGGCAAAAAAATGCCAACATATTGATAGGCTAATTGTTTCTACAGATAGTGAAGCAATTAAAAAAGTTAGTTTAGAATTCGGAGCAGAAGTTCCTTTTTTAAGGCCTCACGAACTTGCCTTAGACACTTCTAAGCAAGAGGATGCTGTAATTCATACTTTAGATTGGTGTAAAAAAAATGACTACACTCCAAATCATATTTGCTTACTTGAGCCTACAACACCATTTAGAAAATTAGAAAATTTAAATAGAGGGTTTGAGACTTTGTTTTCAGATAAAAAAATAAAAGGTATTTTTTCTATTACTGAAGCTTCAACTAGTCCTTTAAAGTGCAATGAAATTAGGCCAGATGGATTTATGAAAGATTGGATTCCCGAAAAATTTAAATTAGCTAACAGACAAGAAATGCCTAAATTTTTCCAATTAAGTCCTGCTGTTATTATTTCCGAAACAATTGAATTCTTAAAATGTAAAACTTTTCTTCATAATAATGCTAAGAATATTATTATTGATCCTATTGAAGGGTTTGATATTGACAATCCATTAGATTTTTTTGTGGCGCAAAAACTTATTGAAAATGGATTTCTTGACTCTATAAAATTGAAAAATTATATTAATAATATTCCACTTGATAATTTGAGTTAGACTATATCAAAGTCGGTTTTACTTTTATCAAATTATATCTAAAAAATCTCTTTAAAAATTATTCTAATATTTTATTCGATTAAAAATATATGAGTTTATGAATATTATTCAACATATTAATTAATTTCAATAAATTATTCTTAGATAGTATGAGAAAATCATGGCTAAATTTCTCTGTTTAACATCATAATTAAATGCTATGAAGTAATATATATTTATAGTCATTATGCATTTAATCTTTCAAAGATTAATATGAATAACTTTTAATAATGGGGGGGCCATAGCTCAGTTGGTAGAGCACCTGCATGGCATGCAGGGGGTCAGCGGTTCAAATCCGCTTGGCTCCACTTAATTTTTCTATTTTATAAAAGTTATTCAGAGATATTTTCTTGATGACATGAATCTAAGATTCTTTCAGATTTGTTTTCTATTTTTGCTGGAATAAAATATAACTTTAAGAAAGTTATTTGGTAAGACTTCAAAATGTTTACTAAATTAAAACATCAAATATATCTTTACAAGTACCTCAAATATGTTACGCAAAGCAGCTCCTGAAATAATCCCAATAAGAGTTATAGATATACCTCCTGCAAGTTCAGAAATGTTTGATGCATTTGTAAGTTATCCAATAACGGAAATACAATACTTTCCCGAAAAGACTTCATTTAAAAACAGTTAAATAAAAAACAAAAATAATCTTTATTATTTATGGAATTTAAAATTATATGAATAAAATTTTGTAAGATAGAATTTGATTGAACAAAAAATAATAAAAAACTGTAAGAATTAAAAATTACGAATAAAGTTTTTAGATAGGGAATTAATTAAAGACTGGTCTACTTGAAAACTTATTACATAAAAAACTGATCTATGCTATAGTTCCAAAAAAAGTACTTAGTAGTGGAACAAAATTCTTTTTTTAAAGAAAATACATTTGATTTCAATAATAAAAAAATTACGAGAAATATAATTAATGAAAAACTTGAAAATGATGGGATAGTAATATTAACCAATTTTTGTGATGTAAATAAACAAAACCACATCAGATCTGAATTTAAGTCAATGTATAAGAAAATGCCAAAATGGGCAAAATTAATTTCAAAAAATTCAGGTTATACTATTCACTATTCGCCTTTGGTAAGGTATATAAATAAAGCCACAAAATATTGCAAAATATCATCGACAGTTTTTAAAGAAAAAATTCTTAATAATTTACGCTCTAAATATCTAAATAACTCCAGGGTCCTAGAAAGAATGATATATACCGTTGATAAAGTGAGTGATGAACCAATAACTGAATGGCATATTGATCTTTTCCCAACTGGTTCAAAATGTCTAAAGTTTTTTTTATATCTTTCAGATACCGATGATAAAAGTGGAGCTTTTTCATATATTCCATCAATGCACTCATATATTCATTTACTGCATAAAAAATATGATGTAAAAGAGAGAACAAAAAGGCTATTTACATATGAAAATATAAAAAAAAGTCTTATTGATTTTTCTAAATCATTAGAATTAAAATCTAATAAAAATGAATATAACTCATTAATTAAAAAAATCAAATTAATGGATGATCATATTATCAATCAAGATAAATACGATAATTTCTTTTCAATTCCTGCAAAGGCTGGAACTCTGATAATTTTTGATGCAGCAGGAATCCATAAAGGCGGAATTATCCAAGAGGGGGAAAGACATGTAATAAGGTCACATTTTCTTGAATATCCATTAAAAAGAGCTTTAAAATCTAAAAATGATCTATATTTATATTTAATGAATAGATTATGTAAATTAAAGGCATTTCTTAAAAAAGAAGAAGTTCTTTTTTAGCTAAAAATACCTTTAGAATATAATCTTATGTGAAGACGATTTATATCAATATTGTTATCCTTTTATAAAATCAAGTTGTTGATAAATTATAAATATCTTAGTTTTATATAGAAATAACTTTTTAATCCCTAATAATTGGAATAATACTTTTTATTAAAGTATCAGAGCCATAGTCTGATAAATGATCGGTATCTCTAAAATTTCTAAAAAATTCTTCATTATTTGTACAACACGTCATCTCTTTCAAAGGGTCTACAAAAACAATATTATCTGTTTTTTGAAACCTTTCTTTAAATTTATTATTTAAATTGTTTGCATTAATTTTTTCTTCGTCATAAACCCATTGATTACTTGGGAAAGGTCTGAACCATTCTTTACTAGAAATCCTAATTAAATTATTCCGCATTGTTGCACCAATAAAAATAATTTTAATATTTTTAGATTTTGCTTGGTTTGCAAAATCAATAAGTGCTTCAGTATATATTTTAAATTTATCTTCACCTGAGGTTGGTATGTTTCTATTCTCATCATAAAAATTATGTCTTACGTCTCTTAAAGACTTATCGCCTAAATGTGAAAGATGATAATTATAAATAACAATATAGTCATTTTCTCTCAAATTATTTAATAGAGTTTGACTCGCTTTTGAATTAAATTGATCACATTTTTTTATTTTTAATCCATATCTTGGATAGGGGAAAGGGCAACCACTAAATGAATAGTGGATTACATTAAAACCATTTTTATATATTAACTTTTGCGCATTCATCATTGGTAGGACATGGCTGTCACCAAGGAAAGCTATAGTTTTATTTTTTTTATTGTTTGGAAAAATTATTTTACAATTATTCAAAAGATTATTGATTTGTTTTGATCCATAAGAAGCGTCCCCATGACACTTTTTACCATTCATTTCTGAATTCGCAGATTCAATTTCATTTCTCCAACTGACATCATCTCCTAGATAAGTATTTTTTCCAAGGTATAATTTTCCTTCAGATCCAGCGGGTAAATTTCCCTGTTTATAATCGACAAAGAATATAGATAATCCAGAAAAAATCAACCCAAATAATCCCTTAAGAATAGTTTCCCAATTTTTTAAAGACCAGCTTTTATGCCTTAAAGGTTTTTCTATAAGTTCATAAGAAATCTTAGCTAGAGCATAAATTAAAATAAGTTGAAAGGGTAAAGTAAACCAATGAATTCCAATTGTCCATCTGCTAATAGATAATATACTCCAGTGCCATAAATATAAAGAATAAGAAATCAAGCCAATACTCACTAGGGTACCACTAGTAAGTAATCTATATCCTAAGTCTTTTTCCCCAATCTTAGCTATTAGTATGAGAGTTAGGAAAACTACTACGAGATTAGAAAAATAGCTTAAATTTATAGGTAAAAAGAAAGTTAATAATATTAAAAATAAAATAAAATCTGGAGAAATCTTAAAAAAATGGTTTTTAAAAAGAATTTTTTTATTTAAAGATAAAAACAAAATACAACCTGCAGCAATTTCCCAAAACCTTGTAGGCATTAGAAAATAAGCTAAAGATTCATTTGTTTTATAAAGACCTACAAATAAAAACAATGAAAAAATTGACAAAAAAGAAAGGACTAAGAAAAGGTATTTTGAACCATTTTGTTTTTTAGAACTGAAACCTGAAAACCAGGATAATAAGGGGAAAACCAAATAAAATTGTTCTTCTACTCCTAATGACCAAGTATGAGCGAACACATTAAGTTCAGTTACTAGGCCAAAATAATCTGTAGACTGTTTTAGCAAATATAGATTTGAAAATCCAAAAAGTGATGTTATACCAGTTCTTAAAGATAATCTAGGGTCGGGAGCGAAGAAACTTATTAATAAAGATATAGGTATTACCAAGAAAATAAGGGCAGGTATAAGTCTTTTAATTCTTCTTTCATAAAAACCAAGAATGAAATTCCAGAAATTCTTACTATTCCTTCTCTCGATTGAGCTACAGATAACATAACCTGAAATAACAAAGAAGATATCAACTCCCAGGTATCCACTTGGCAGCCAATTATCATTGATATGGTTAATAATTACTGCAATTACAGCAATTGCTCTTAGCCCATCGAGTTCAGGTCTATAGTCATTTTTAAGATCAATTTTCAAATTTTTATCCTCATTAGCTGTTTATCTAGATTTTTTGAACATTTAAAATTTTTGATAAATTTACTGAAATTTGAATTTTACGAATTAGATAAACAAATATTATCACGAAGTCCTTTTGAATCCATTTAAACCTCTTATTTCTAAATATGACTTTGATTTAATTAAGAAATTAATTAATTTTTATCCATTGCTTCTTTGAAAGGTAAAGCGACTGAAATATCAAGGTATATTCCAATTCCTAAAATAATTAAAGATGTTACTAACATTGAGTAAATATTTCCAAAAACAAAACTAAGTCCAATCAAAAATTTTGATGATATGTAAATAAATGAAATTTGCCAATGATTTAAACCATTCTGATTAAGTCTTTGATATAAATTCAACTTATGTGCCTGAAAAACATTTTGTTTATGAAAAAATCTTCTTATTACGCAAAAAATAACATCAAAGTAAAGTGGCGAACCGATAAGCAACAAAGCCGTGAAATTTGTCCACGAATTTGATAGTACAAGACAGCTACAATAAACTGACCCTAAAAAATAGCTACCTGAATCTCCCATAAAAACTTTTGCAGGATACCAGTTTAAAATTAGAAAGCCTAATAGACCTCCAACTAAATAAATATAGTTTGTATCAGATAAATAGGAAGCAAAAAGAAAAATAATAACCATTGAACCAGTAAGAAGACCATCTAAACCATCTGCAAAATTAGTTAAATTTACTATTGAGACAAAAAGGAATGTCATAAATGCAATAGCTAAGATATTTTCAATAAAAAAAGAATTTTGGGAAATATGGAAATTAAAAATAGTATCTTTATAAACTAAAATTGTGAATATCATACCAACTAAAATTTGAAAAAAAAGTCTTACCCTATTGCTAAGACTTTT
>CACJUL010000011.1 GCA_902596585.1 uncultured Prochlorococcus sp. | reverse complement strand
GGGGACGGTTAGTAGAGGTTTTTTACCTATACCCGGAGATTCATGCCTTTGGATGGAAGTTTCACCTGGGATGGCCGTGCATAGAGTCACTGATATTGCCTTAAAAGCAAGTAATGTAAGACTTGGTCAAATGATTGTTGAAAGAGCATTTGGCTCTCTTGCTCTTTATCACAAAGATCAAAGTACTGTTTTACATTCTGGAGATGTTGTTCTAGATGCTATTGGAAGTGAAGTTAGAAAAAGAACCAAACCTTCAACAAGTTGGACAGAAGTTATTCGAGCTATTACTCCAGATCATGCTGTTTTAATAAATAGACAAAACAGAAGTGGATCAATGATTCAATCTGGAATGAGCATGTTTATATTAGAAACTGAACCAGCTGGTTATGTTTTAAAAGCAGCTAATGAAGCTGAAAAGGCATCTAATATAACTGTTGTTGATGTTAAGGCAGTTGGGGCTTTTGGTAGATTAACTCTCGCTGGGAAAGAAGGGGATGTAGAAGAGGCAGCAGCAGCTGCTATAAGAGCAATTGAAGAAATTTCAAATTTTTGAGAATTTTTTAATTTAAACCAATTTCTTTTTTGAGGTAAGGTGACATAATTTTTGCAGCTTTACCTCTACTACCTAATTTATTTAATTGTGATTGTGAGAGCTCACCGTAAACGCAGTTAGACTCTTTTACCCAAAAAATAGATTCGAATTCCCCGTTTGGATATTTGGGGTTCTTAAGAATTTCTCCCCAGCAGATTCCTGTTGTATCTTTAACTAAGTTTCCTGAGGGATCGCACAAAACCAT
Source organism: uncultured Prochlorococcus sp. (assembly GCA_902596585.1). GTDB lineage: Bacteria > Cyanobacteriota > Cyanobacteriia > PCC-6307 > Cyanobiaceae > Prochlorococcus_A. Next base: position 35,402 of record CACJUL010000011.1, on the reverse strand, counting down.
ACAACTTATAAATCTTGCGCTTCTGTAAGGACTATCAGAAAGTTCATTAATTAATTTTTTAATTTTCTCTTCATTAGTTTTGGCATATCGAGCAGAATAAATTCCTGGCCGACCATCTAAAACATCTACTTCAAGACCCGAGTCATCAGCTAATGCCCAAGTTTTAGTCTCTAAAGCAGCTGCTTTTGCTTTTAGAAGTGCATTCTCAAAATATGTGTTTCCAGTCTCTTCGACATTTAAATATTCTGGTTGCTTCTGAACCTTTAAAGACAAAACATCCAGCATCTCTGAAATTTCAGATACTTTTCTTTGATTGCCACTAGCAATAGTTAGAACTGGAAGGTTCAAAATAACAAATAAATTTATTGTGAATATTATCTTACTTCAAAGCTTGATACGGAGACAGGAAAGGTTGAACATTCCACACCTGTGTAGACAGGGCCTGTCTCGTACGCAAATAACATAATGTAAATTTTTTCTTAACACAACAGTATGTTTTGATGCACTAACTAATTTGCATAAGTATTGACATATCAATAGTACCAAGGGTGATAAGTTTAACTTATGAATCATAGAAAAAACATTAATGGAGATTTTGTCGAAAACGCTTGACTTATAAGTACTTAATGAAGCATTCTTCGAATTGAACATTCCACATTTAGTATTTAGTAGACAATGGCTACAGAAACAATGGGTATCGCTCTCGGCATGATCGAGACACGCGGACTTGTACCTGCAATCGAAGCAGCAGACGCAATGACAAAGGCAGCAGAAGTTCGCCTTATTGGTCGTGAATTCGTTGGTGGCGGTTATGTCACAGTATTAGTTAGAGGCGAAACAGGCGCAGTTAACGCAGCTGTAAGAGCTGGTGCTGATGCTTGTGAAAGAGTTGGTGACGGTTTAGTTGCTGCTCACATTATCGCTCGTCCTCATAGAGAAGTTGAACCTGCTCTTGGTAACGGTGAATTTCTTGGTCAAAAGGACTAATTAAATAAAGCAAGATTTATAAATTTTGCATAATAATTATTTTCCCTACAAAGACCTAAATTTATCCTTATGAGTAAGAAGTATGACGCAGGGGTTAAGGAGTACAGAGATACCTACTGGACTCCAGAATATGTCCCCCTAGACACCGATTTACTAGCCTGTTTCAAATGTACAGGTCAGGAAGGTGTTCCAAGAGAAGAAGTTGCAGCTGCTGTTGCCGCTGAATCTTCAACAGGTACTTGGTCAACAGTTTGGTCCGAGTTACTTACTGACTTAGAATTTTATAAAGGACGTTGTTATCGAATCGAAGACGTCCCTGGAGATCCTGAAGCTTTCTATGCTTTTATTGCATATCCTTTAGATCTTTTTGAAGAAGGTTCAATTACAAACGTATTAACATCTCTTGTAGGAAACGTTTTTGGATTTAAAGCTCTAAGACATCTACGTCTAGAAGATATTAGATTCCCAATTGCTTTCATTAAAACTTGCGGTGGTCCACCAAATGGAATCGTAGTTGAAAGAGATCGACTTAACAAATACGGAAGACCTCTACTAGGTTGTACCATCAAACCTAAATTAGGATTATCTGGTAAAAACTACGGTCGAGTTGTATATGAATGTCTTAGAGGCGGTCTTGATTTAACTAAGGATGATGAGAATATTAATTCTCAACCATTCCAACGTTGGAGAGAAAGATTTGAGTTTGTTGCAGAAGCAGTTAAGCTTGCTCAACGAGAAACTGGAGAAGTTAAAGGTCACTATCTAAACTGTACTGCTAACACTCCTGAAGAACTCTATGAAAGAGCTGAATTTGCAAAAGAGCTAGATATGCCAATCATCATGCATGATTATATAACTGGTGGTTTTACTGCAAATACTGGATTAGCAAACTGGTGTCGTAAAAATGGCATGCTTCTTCATATTCATAGAGCGATGCATGCTGTTATTGATAGACATCCAAAACACGGTATCCATTTCAGGGTTCTAGCAAAATGTTTGAGACTCTCCGGAGGAGATCAATTACATACTGGAACTGTGGTTGGAAAACTAGAAGGTGATCGTCAAACAACTCTTGGTTACATTGATAACTTAAGAGAGTCATTTGTTCCCGAAGATAGATCAAGAGGTAATTTCTTTGATCAAGATTGGGGTTCAATGCCAGGAGTATTTGCTGTCGCATCAGGTGGTATTCACGTATGGCATATGCCTGCACTCCTAGCGATTTTTGGAGATGATTCTTGTCTTCAGTTCGGTGGAGGAACACATGGTCATCCATGGGGTTCAGCTGCTGGAGCTGCAGCTAACAGAGTTGCTTTAGAAGCTTGTGTAAAAGCCCGTAATGCTGGTCGCGAAATCGAAAAAGAGAGTAGAGACATTCTTATGGAAGCTGCTAAGCATAGTCCTGAATTAGCTATTGCTCTAGAAACTTGGAAGGAAATTAAGTTCGAGTTTGACACTGTCGACAAGCTTGATGTTCAGGGTTAACTCAAGTTTCGAAATTGAGGAGATTTATTCTCCTCAAACCTATTAAAATCTCGTTTTTACGAGTAATTTCATTCACATTTTGATTAATTATGCCTTTCCAGAGCACAGTAAGCGACTATCAAACAGTTGCAACCCTGGAAACATTCGGTTTTTTACCACCGATGACCCAGGAAGAAATATATGACCAAATTGCGTACATAATTGCTCAAGGTTGGAGTCCAGTTATTGAGCATGTTCATCCTAGTGGATGTATGCAAACTTATTGGTCTTATTGGAAACTCCCATTTTTTGGGGAAAAAGATCTTAACTTGATCGTGAGCGAATTAGAGGCATGCCATAGAGCATATCCTGATCATCATGTAAGAATCATCGGATATGATGCTTACACTCAAAGTCAAGGAACAGCTTTTGTAGTTTTCCAAGGACGTTAAAGCTACTTATCGTAGTTAATATCTTTCTCCAAAAAAATGTTTTTGGAGAAAGTTTTTCAAAAGAGTTTCACATTTGAAGATTATGTCAAAAAAAACCAGTAGAGAGATTGCACTTGAAAGAAGAAAGGCGATGAGTGATAGCGGTAAAAAAGCTGCTGCTTATTCTTCAACTACCAAAGATAGAGTTCGATCTTCTCAAGATATACAGATTTCTGGGACTCAGTCTTCTCATAATAATATTTCTAAACCAGCTACAAAACATATTCCAAAAACTCAAGTAAACAGAAACTCTCCAACAACTTTATCTAGTAAAGAGTTAGTAATAGAGAGAAGAAAAGCAATGTCTACCCATGGGAAATCAGCTATAACTTCATACGATAGAACCCGTACTGATGTTAAAAAAGAAAGTCCTGTAAACACAATTAAAACCACCACAAGCGAAAATCAAGAAGTTCAAAATTCACATAATACAGAAATTAAAACATCAAAACCAAACGTTAAAAGAAGAATTAATCAGAAGAGAAAGCCTATTACTAATACAAGTAGAGATATTGTTTTAGCGAGAAGAGAAGCTCAATCTAAACATGGTAAATCAGCAACTAAACAAAATACTAGTGCCGCTTCCTTAGCTAGAAGGGGAGACCCAGATTTAAGTAGTAGAGAAATTTCTCAGAGAGTGAGAGAGCTAAGAAGTAAAACTGGTGCCACAGGCAAAAAAGGTAATGGTAAATGTAGACCATGTGGTCCAAATAAAAATGGTGCCAAACAAAATATTGCAGATGCTAGCTGGAAAGTTGGTAAAAGTGAAACTGATTCAGGTCAAATAGTTACTGGAACTCAAGCTAATAGATCTGTAAAAACTACAGGTAATGAAGCAAGTACATGCAGAACTGTAACTGGTACCCAATATATGGGAGCAGAAGTTATTGATCAATTTTGTCAAGATAGACCAAGTTATAAGCAACCACTTAGATCTACTGTTACCTCTACAACATCAGGTAATACAGTAACTGGAAATGAAGTTGGTAGATCTGATAAGGTTACAGGCGATGAGCCAGGAACTTGTAAAAACCTTACAGGCACTGAATATGTATCTTCTAATCAGTCGCAGAAGTATTGTGGTGATGTTCCAAGAAATCCTTCAAAGGTTAAACACAGCACTACAATCGATGGATTAAAAGTATCTGGATCACTTCCTGGTAGATCGACTCTGGTTACTGGAGATGAATCAGGTTCTGGACATCAATTAACTGGAGATCAATATCTTGGCTCTGAGACAAATCCAAAAGGTAAAGCATTTGAAAAAGTAGGCAGTTACAACACTCTTAATGGGAATAATGTAACTGGTACAGGGGTTGGAAGATCAGACCATATGACAGGCAATGAACATGGGAGTTGTAAGAATGTAACTGGCGATGAGTACATAGGATCTCAACAATATGAGAAGTTTTGCGGTTCAAAACCAAAACCAGAAGCTAGAAAAGTAGGTTTAAGCCTTTCTTCAAAGTCAAATTTAATAAGCGGCACTATGACAGGAAGATCAGAAATAGTAACTGGAGATGAACCAGGTTCATGCAAAGTGTTAACAGGAACACCATACGCAGGCTTAGATCAGATTAATGAAAATTGTAGTACTGAGATTTCAGAAGATATGAAATTCCGAGCAACAGTTAATTCTGGAAATAATTCAAATGCCAGACTTACAGGACAGCAACCAGGAATTGGCGGAGTAATGACAGGTGCTAAGAAAGGTGCTTGTAAAAACCTTACAGGGACTCCTTATGTTGGTGGAGATCAGCTCTCACAAGCTTGTGATAATCCTCCACATGATACTGCTTATGCGAATCAGGAAAAGTCAGCAGGTAACACTTGGAATGAATTCTCTGTTAATTCACCATCAAGAGAAAAATATTCTGAAAAAAATACTCAAGGTGTTACAGGTAATGAATATGAAAATGGTTCAAAGGTAACAGGACCTTTTGGCATGGCAGTTGATAAGGTCACTGGGACTGAAAAATTTAGATTTGAACCGAATAAAAATATTACTTATAAACAAAAAATGGAAATGGAAGAGGCAGACCGTGCTGCAAAGACACCAGAAAAAAGAGTCGCATCAAGGATTACTGGTGAAGGACAATCAGTGGGGAATGTAACTGGTGATGATTGGGATCGGGGTGATAAGGTAACTGGTACAGAGGGAGCATCTTCTAGAAAGCGAAATCCATCAAGAGCAGGATTCATGAGCGCAATGCCCCCTATTGAAGTTAAGAGAAATGATGAAACAGAAAAACCAGATTTCTTGATAACTGGATCTAGTGGTAATACTCGTGAAGGACAACTTATTACCTTTTCAGGTGGTGCAAGAGGTTAAGTAAATAATGCCTTTAAGAGGACTGGCTAAAGCCAAGAACTTCACATTGGGGCCAACAGCTCCAATGAAGACTTTTACTGAAAATATCCATATACAAACTAAAGAATCAAATAATTTCCGAAATTCTGGAAAGGCTCATAAATTAACCAATAATATCCAAAATGAAAATCTATTTAGATATGAAAGCAAAATAAAAAGTGATTTTGACGAAATTGTTCCAACTCTTAAGGAAATTGCTCGAATTCAACATCACGAAGATTTTATAAATAAAGCTCAGAAAATATCAAGAAAAAATTTGGGAATAGATTTACCCCTACATGTATTAGATAAATCTTGGGTTAAACCTCTTGATATGAGAGCTTTATATGCATGGTGTACTTTCAAACAGCATGAGAAACTTAGCGACATTTTTTTTAACAATGATCCACTTGAAGGTGCTGCTGGAAGTAGGGATGCGGAAAACTTTGAAAAATTTCTCTTGGATTGTGGAATACATCTACTTGATATAACTCCTTGTTCTGATGGAAGATTAGCTCATTCAGTTGCTTACGTAATGAGAATACCTTTTAGTTCAGTAAGAAGAAGGTCCCACGCTGGTGCACTGTTTGATATTGAAAATACTGTTAATCGATGGGTAAAAACTGAACATAAAAGATATAGAGAGAATATCCCTAATGAAGCGCATAAAGATACCAGATACTTAAAAGTTGTAACTTATCATTTTAGTTCTGTAGATCCTTTCCATCAGGGATGTGCAGCTCATGGGAGTAATGACGAGTTAGCTGCAGAAGAGGGTAGAAGTAAACTATATGCTTTCAAAGAGGCTGTAGAGAATAGCTTTTGCTGTGGTGCTTCTGTGGATTTAATGTTAATTGGACTTGATACAGACACTGATTCATTAAAAATACATTTGCCAACTAACGATGGGGGAATTGATTTAGAAAAAACTATTTCTACTTTAGAAATTTATAATTCAACAATAAACTTTTCACAAGAGGATGCAGAAAGAGAAATTTGTCAAGTAATTTCTAAGCAATCTTCGAAAGATAAACTCAGTGGACTGGAAAAATTTTTGTATAAATTAATTGTCAATAATATTTCTCAAATTGATTATGTTAAGAGTTTTCATAATGGTTCTTATGAAGATATTGGACATGCTGAGAGGTTTATTGGAGTAGGTATAGGTTTTAAAGAAGTACATCTCAGAAATTTAACTTATTTTGCTCATTTAGATACAGTCGAAGAAGGAGCTCCAGATTTAGATGTAGGAGTTAAGATTTTTTCTGGATTAAATGTTTCTCAAGATCTACCTATTCCGGTAGTAATAAGATTTGATTACTCTGGCAAAGTACCTGGTGCAAAAGAGAGGGCAATAAAAGATTGTGAAAGAGTTAATAATGCGATATCAATTAGATATAAAAATTTAGTTGATCAAGGTTTGTTACATACTTGCTCTACTATTAGAGATAGGGACAACATTCATTCCGCCAAAATTATTGGAATGTCTTTAGATAAAAAAACAGAGGAGGCTCACTAATTATGTTAATTTGCAAGGTTGTAAAACCACTTGTTTCTACCAATAGGATTCCTGGTTTTGAACATAAACATCTACAGGTTGTCTTGGATGGTTCTCTGAGTAAGGTGGCTGTAGATGCTGTTGGCTGTAAGCCAGGAGATTGGGTTATTTGTGTTGGAAGTTCTGCTGCTAGGGAAGCAGCGGGAAGCAAATCTTATCCAAGCGATTTAACGATTGTTGGAATAATAGATCATTGGGATCCTGACAATTCATAAAAAAGGAGGATACAAATTATGGAAATAATGAAGGTATTAGGAAGAATGGTATGTACTCAACGAGTCGCTGGCTTAGGTCATATGAATTTACGAATTTTGGAGAATAATAAGGGAAAGAAATTAGTTGCTGTTGATCCTGTTGGAGCTAGAGAAGGTAACTGGGTTTTTACTGCTAGTGGCTCAGCTGCAAGATTTGCTTGCCCTAATCCAGAAGTTCAAACAGATTTAACTATTGGCGGTATTATTGATTATTGGGAGAATGAATAAATACTTCAACTAATAATATTATTGAGATACTTTGTTGACTGTATAGTGTAATTAATCCTGAATGGAGAATTTAATGTGGAATAAAAGAGAATCACCGTTAAGGATTGAAAAAAGATTTGAATTTGAGGAATACTCAAAAATAAGCAAATTCTTGGGGAAAATTGAGAAATTATGTAAAGAAAAGAATATCTATCCAAATATAAGTTTTGGTAAGAATTTCGTTAGTCTTTCTATATTCTTAAATACTCAAGAAATATCTAATGAGGAAGAAGACTTTTCAAAGAATATAGATAAATTTTATTTAGAAGATTAATCCGTTCAATAATTATTGGGCTTAGCAATATCTCTTTTGATTAAAGCCATCAAATATGTGGGGGCTTTATATCTTCCTGGCAAACATCTGTTTAAAGTTTCTAGATGTCCCCAGCATACTGTTTTTTCTATATCTTTAACCGAGTTCCCTTTTAAAATTAATAGCCTTAGAGCTTTACAAAATAAGGGATATCCTGCTTCTAATTCATCTATATTTAGCTTTGCTGCTGTCATAGATTAAAGTGGAACAACCAATTAATAATCTATACAAATATGGTGCATATTTGGATCATATTTCAAATTTCTCAATAATTAGAAATTAATCTACAAATGCAACACAATCTATCTCAACTAAAACTCCTTTAGGTAGAGATGAAACTTCTACACAGGCTCTAGCTGGAGGATTCTCAACATTAAAAAAATCACTATATATTTTATTGACAATTTGAAAATTCTTTAGGTCGGTTAAGTAAATTGTTGTTTTTATTACATCCTCTATTTTAGATCCGCCAGCTTTAAGAACTGCTGCGAGATTTTTTAAAACTTGAATAGTTTCCTTCTCTATATCACCCAAACATGTTATTTCATTTAAAGCTGGGTCTATAGCAATTTGGCCAGAACAATAAATAAAATCTCCAGCTTTAATTGCTTGATTATAAGGTCCAACTGGATCTGGAGCATTTGATGTTTTGATTACTTGCTTTGAGGACATTTGTTTAATACGTTACCTATTTATTTAAACCCATAAATCTTTATTTGCTCTTAAAAAAGTAAATTCTTCTAAATTTTTTGCTCTCAAGAAAAGGTTTATTTTCATTTCTTCATCTAGTAAAAATGGAATTGTCAATTCATCAAGAGAAAGTTTTTTTTCTACTTCCAAAAGTTTATTTTTTATATCTTGATCTCTAGGTTTGAGATTTAATGCCCATTGTAGATTTGCCTTGGTGTATTCATGAGCACAATAAATTAGAGTATTTTTTGGCAATGACTTTATTCTTTCTAGAGAAGAGTACATTTGTTTATAAGTTCCTTCAAAAATTCTTCCACAGCCTCCTGAAAATAATGTATCACCAATAAAAAGAATAGGATTTTTGCCATTCAAAAAAAAGGCAATATGTGAGCTTGTATGCCCTAATACTTCAATTATTTTTACTTCTTCACCTAAGATATTCAAAGTTTCTCCATCCTCCACTGATATATTTTGAAAAGGTATTCGCTTTTTTTCTTTAGCAGAAGCAATTACATTTGCATTTGGCCATTTTTTAATAAGATATTTCGTACCTCCAATATGATCTGAATGATGATGAGTTTGAAGAATAGCTTCTAAGTGAAAATTGTTTTCATTTATATATCTTATTACAGGTTCATATACAGATGGATCAATAACTACCACTGATTTATTTTTTTCCCATAACCAAATTACATTGTCTCTTAAAACTCTCAGACCTATTATGTTTGGAGCTTTATTAAATTCCATTGTTAAATTAGAATGAAGAATCTTTGGAAGAAGTTGTTCTATGATCACTATAGCTTTACCGAAAGGAGCTCTGTTAGAGGATTCAATTTCAATTTTTAAAAAAGTTGGGTTAGATTTCTCTGATGCTTTGAATGAAAATAATAGATCATTAACCTTTGAATCGAATTGTAAACGGGCTAAAGCCTTATTGGTTAGGAATGGGGATGTTCCAGTTTATGTAAGTTATGGACAAGCTGATTTAGGTATCGTTGGTTTTGACGTTCTGTGCGAATCTGAATTAGAAGTCGCAAAGTTACTAGATTTAGGATTTGGGGGCTGTCATATGTCATTGGCGGTTAAGAAAAATAGTAATTATTCAAAACCAACTGATCTGCCTGCAAATTGTAAAGTAGCGAGTAAATTCACAAAAACTGCAAGATTGTACTTTGATGAATTAAATATACCTGTTGAAATAGTACATTTAACAGGATCAGTCGAGCTTGGCCCAATTACAGGCATGGCAGAGGCAATTGTTGATTTGGTTGCTACTGGAAAGACTCTTAAAGAGAACGGATTAATTAAAATAGACGATCTTTTTTATTCGACTGCAAAACTAATTGGAAATCCTTTATCTATGAGGTTAGATGATAATCATCTCAGAGATACTATTTTATCAATAGAATCAATGAATGCTCTTAAGAAGATTAGTTAAATGTTTTTTAATGATTTCAGAAGGATTAAAAAATTAGGTAAATATTTAACTAGAGATAAAAAAACAATATATTTAATACTAATAATTTTGTTACCTGTATCTTTCGCAGGAGCGATACAACCATTATTAGTAGGTCAAGCTATTACTATTTTAAAAAACGAAAGTACAGATGTTTGGCTTGGTAAAACTTTCTTTGGACAGTCAATAAACACAATAATCATAACTTTATTTGTGACTGTTCTGTTTAGGTTGGTTTTGCAAGGCTATCAAACTTACAATATCCAAGCAGTTGGACAACGTTTAACAGCCAGGATAAGACGAGAACTTTTTGATCATGCGATATCTTTGTCTCTTAAATATCACGATAAAATGCCCGTAGGGAAGCTATTAACGAGATTAACAAATGATGTTGATGCTTTAGCAGAAGTTTTTGGAAGTGGTGCAGTTGGAGTCATTGCTGATTTTGTCAGCTTGATAGTGATTTCATTGACAATGCTTTCAATAGATCAAGGACTGGCAATTTTATTGCTCTTAACTCAAATCCCAGTATCTTATTTTATTATATGGCTTCAAAAACGTTACAGAAGGGCCAATTATCAAGTAAGAGAAGAGTTATCTCAGCTCAATTCTGATTTTCAAGAGAATCTTCAAGGTTTAGAAGTGGTTCAGATGTTTAGAAGAGAGTCTTTTAATAGTAAGAAATTTTCTAATACTGGAGATGCTTACAAGAAAGCAGTAAATGGAACGATATTTTATGACAGTAGTATTTCAGCATTCATAGAGTGGATTTCGCTTGCTGCAGTTTCTTTAGTTTTAGCTGTGGGAGGGTATCTTGTAACCTCTGGAAATATTGGTTTAGGAACATTAACAACTTTTATTTTATATTCCCAAAGACTTTTTGAACCTTTAAGACAGCTTGCAGAAAGATTTACTCAGATTCAAGGTGGTCTTACTGCGGTTGAGAGAATAAATGAATTATTGGATGAAGAAATTCAGATAAAAGACTCAATCTCTGCAAAATATTTTTTAAAAGATGTTCAAAATGCTAATAAGCTATTTAATGGCAAAATTGAATTCAAGAATGTTAGTTTCTTCTATAAAGAAGGAGAATATATCTTGAGGGATTTATCTTTCTTGATTAATCCAGGAGAGCATGTAGCTTTCGTAGGACCAACTGGTTCAGGTAAAACAACCATTATTAGATTGTTATGCAGATTGTATGAACCTCAATCAGGTCAAATTTTAATCGATGATATTGATATAAAGGATATTCCAATCGCAAACCTAAGAAATATGTTGGGAGTTGTTTTACAAGATACCTTTATCTTCAGTGGAAATGTTGCAGATAATTTGAAACTAAATTCAAATATAGACAATCTTGAATTAGAAAATCTTTGCAAAGAATTAGGATTAAATAATTTGCTAAGAAAATTACCAGAGGGTTTGAATACTTTTCTTAGAGGAAGAGGGGGAAATCTCTCTTCAGGAGAAAGACAACTTCTTTCTGTAGCACGAGTGGCGATTAGAAATCCTGTTGTTTTGATAATGGATGAAGCTACAGCGTTTATGGATCCTTCCACAGAAGCTACTTTGCAGAAAGATCTTGAAAGAATTCTAAAAAAAAGAACTGCATTAGTAATAGCTCACAGACTGGCAACTATTGAAAGTTCTGATAAGATTTTAGTCTTAAAAGGGGGATCATTAATTGAAGAGGGAACACATAGTGAATTGCGATTGAAAAAGGGTTTATATTTTCAGCTCTCCGAACTTCAACAAAAAGGATTTGCAAATTTTTAATGATTTTTAGAAACCAAGCATCATCAATAAAAAAATCTAACATTATATCGAAAGATGCACTAATTGATATCTATGGTTTAAATTCTTATGAATTCACTCAAAAAAATAATGAAGAAATTTTTGTATGTAGTAAAAATAAAGAATTGGATTTAATAGAGCTTGATCAACTTTTGCAAACTGTTGGTTGGAGCAGAAGACCAATAAGAAGAGTTAAAAGAGCTTTAGATTTTAGTATTTTGGTGGTTGGATTATGGCGTCATGATAATAAATTCCCCAGGCTTGTTGGATTTGCAAGATGTACTGGCGATGGAATCTTAGAAGCAACAGTGTGGGATGTGGCTGTTAATCCTGTCTATCAAGGATTAGGATTAGGGAAAGAATTAATGAAGTATGTACTTAAAGAATTAAAAAATATTGGGATTTCAAAAGTTACACTTTTTGCTGATGCGGAAGTGGTTGCATTTTACAAAAGACAAGGTTGGATACTAGAACCAAAAGGTTCTAAATGTGCTTTTTGGTATGCAAATTAATTATTTTTGTAGTAATCAATATATAAAGATTTTGTCGATTCGCCTCTTAACCATCTTCTTCTATAGTTCCAGTTCTTAATTGCTTGCAGAAAAACATTAGTTCTTTCCCATTTCCTCGAACTGATAAGAATAGGAAAATTTAATTGTTTTAAATTTTTTTTATTATTCAATCTCCGTAAAAAATCTACATCTTCCATTAAAGGAATCTTTCTAAAACCATTGTTTTTAAGATAAGTAGATCTATGCATTATTAAACCTTGGTCTCCATATGGTTGTTTTAAATATTTGCTTCTAAAATTAACAAGAATCTCTAGGACTCTATAAATTACTTTTTTATGATTAATTTTAAATTTAAAAAAATAAATATGATTTTTGCTACCCTTTAAAACTGATTTTATTTTTACAAGCCAATCGTGATTTAATCGAGTATCAGCATGTAAAAAAATGAGCCACTCTCCATTTGACTTTTTGGCACCAATATCTAACTGCAACCCTCTATTTCTCTCCTTGGCTTTATATACTTTAGCCCCGTGAATGCCAGCAATTTCGGTAGTTCTATCATCACTACCACTGTCAATAATAAGGATTTCCCCCTCTTTCTGAATGATCGACAAGTCTGAAAGCAACAAGGGTAAATTATTGGCTTCATTGATAGTTGGAATGATTATTGAGATTTTAGACATATTGATTACTTTCTATTTTCGATATCAATTATTGTATCTAAATCAGTTTTTTTATCTAAAAATTTATATTTTAATTTTGTAGAGGCAAAATTATCAATTGTATTTTTAAGAACATTTTCTTTACTCCAACTAATGTCAATAAATGGTAAATGTAGATGTGTAGATAAAATTTTTTCTGATAACCCAAGAAGCCAATACCCTCCATCATTTGATGGTCCTAAAATTAGATCATTTTGTTCAAGGTATTTTATGGTATTAAGTAAATCTAGATGACATAAATCAGGAAGGTCAGTACCAATAAAAATAATATTTTTTATTTTATTTTGTAAACAAAATTTTTTATTGATAAGTATTTGTCTCTTCATTTTTTCTCCTAAGCATCCTTTACCCTGTAAATTGAATTTTTTTATACCTAATTTTTCGGACCATCTTCTACAATTTTTTCCTCCTAAACCAGATATGGCTAAAGAAATATCAAGTAATTTGTTTCTTTGAAGTGATTTAGCAACCGAAATAGTGTGATTGGTCATAACACTTTGTACTTTTGCAGAATTACTTTTACCTATATCTTTTGCTAATCTTGTTTTGCATCTTCCAAAACCGTGCCATTTTGCCATGATAATGAGTAATGCTTTATCCAATTCTTTAGAGAGATATACAACAATTATATTATTTAAAAAAATATAAAATTCATTTCTATAAATTTATTGGATCGTCCTTTGTTAAAAAATTTTAAATTTGTCGTGATCTTGTGATCTGATAATGGCTAATTATTAAATTCCCATTAGATTAATAATCTAGAGAATAAAATTTTGCAAACAACAAATCCTATTTGGGCGGAAGTTCAAAAATTACTCCAGAAAAATTTAAGTAAGCCCTCATTTGAGACATGGATAAGGCCTGCTAAATTTAATTGCTTTGAGAATGGCCTTTTAACTTTAATGGCTCCAAACACATTTTCCAGTGATTGGTTAAGAAAGAATTATTGTGAAACTATAGAAAAGGCTGCAAAAGAAATTTGTGGCCATGATGTTAAAGTTGTTTTTAAATCTGAAACAAATACAAATAGCGATTTAAATAATACAGAGCACTTGAATGAACAGAACGTTAATTACATAAAAAAATCATTTTCTAATAATAGCCAAGATAATTCTTCAAAAAATCGATCCAAAAATCCTAACGGCTTAAACTTACGCTACGTCTTTAAAAGATTTGTTGTAGGTCCAAATAGTAGGTTGGCTCATGCCGCGGCTTTAGCAGTTGCAGAATCTCCTGGGAGAGAATTCAATCCATTATTTATTTGTGGTGGAGTAGGTCTTGGTAAAACTCATTTAATGCAGGCAATAGGTCATTATCGAGTAGAAATAGATCCAGAAGCAAAAGTAAAGTATGTATCTACAGAGACTTTTACTAACGATGTTATAAGTGGCATCAGAAGGGACGGCATGACAGCTATTAGAGATAAATATAGAAATGTAGATTTGATTTTAATAGACGATATACAGTTTTTAGAGGGGAAAGAATATACTCAGGAAGAATTTTTTCATACTTTTAATGCTCTTCACGAATCAGGTAGTCAGATAGTTATAGCAAGTGATAGACCTCCTAATCAATTGTCGGGAATTCAAGAGAGATTAATTTCTAGGTTCTCAATGGGTATGACTGCAGATATTCAACCTCCAGACCTTGAGACAAGGACGGCAATTCTTCAAAAAAAGGCCGAACAAGAGAAGATGAATCTTCCTAGAGATTTAATCCAATTTATAGCAGGAAGATTTACTTCGAATATTAGAGAATTGGAAGGAGCATTTACTAGAGCTGTTGCATTCGCATCAATAACAGGCTTGCCAATGACAGTTCAATCAATTGCCCCAATGCTTGATCCAAATAGTGTTGGAGTAGTTGTTACTCCAAAACAAGTTATTAAAAAAGTATCAGATTTTTTCAAAGTTTCTACAGATGAATTGACAAGTTCAAGTAGAAGAAAACCAGTTAGTCAAGCTAGACAAATAGGTATGTATCTTATGCGACATGGAACCGATCTAAGCTTGCCAAGAATTGGAGATGAGTTTGGAGGTAAAGATCATACAACAGTTATGTATGCGATTGAACAAGTTGAAAAAAAATTATCTATTGATCCTAATATTGCAAGTCAAGTACAGAAAATAAGAGATTTACTTCAAATAGATTCAAGAAAAAATTCCTAATTATTATAAATAAA
Organism: uncultured Prochlorococcus sp.; assembly: GCA_902596585.1. GTDB lineage: Bacteria > Cyanobacteriota > Cyanobacteriia > PCC-6307 > Cyanobiaceae > Prochlorococcus_A. The sequence goes on along the minus strand of CACJUL010000011.1, from coordinate 20,359 downwards.
ATTTTTGGGATCTTGATCATATCTATGGTTAAGGGGGATTTTGTCAATTTCATTATCTTTACTTTGTAATTCAATTTTGTTTAATGATTGTCTTAATAACCTTGCAGAAAAAATTGGCATATCTCTTGGAACTGAGATTCTATTTTTTAGATATCTCAGAGATTTACCTGAAACTTTCTCAGGGATTACTACTTCACCAGTGATCATATATGTTAATGCAGATCTTAATGATTCATCGAAGGATTCTTTGTCGTAAGGATTTACTTTTAGTAAATTTTCTTTATGCTTAATTACTCTTTCAAGAGCAAGTTTTGCGTAATATTTTGAATCATAATTTTTATTAAATTCATAATTTCCGAGACCGTTTCCAGAATCAATTGATTCGGAGAAAGCAATCTGTTTTTCATTAATTTCTTTGTAACATCCGCCCATTTGCGGAGGTAAATCATGAGAATGAGTATGAAAATCTCCCTGAGTACCACTATAAATACTTGTTTCTTCAAAAAGGGTAAGCCATTTATCTACATAGAGGTAATTAGATCTTAAATTAAACCCTTTATAATAAATTAAAGAGGCATTCATTCTCTCCATATAAGGAATAAAAATTATATCTCCTATCCCAGGCTCTATTTTACCCGAATCTCTTAATGCTGGATCAATAAACCCCGATTTTGATCTCCTCAAAATTTCATCAAATTTAGAAATAGACTCTTTAAATCTTTTTTGTCTCAAAGAGTTATCCAAAAAATTAAAGCTTTCTCTACAAAGCCAATTACACCAGGATCTGAAAATTTCTCTTTCTAATTCTCGAGTTACTCTAAGATGATTTGATGTTATAAAAGACCCAAGTCCTCCAAATTCATTTTCTAAAAAAGCTATGATATTGTCACTTTCAGTTATAACTTGCCCTTTAAATTCAATTGCAGGTAATTTCCCCGATCTGACTTTTTCAAGGAACCAACTTTCTTTTTGACCGTAGCAAAACATATTTATTTTTTTGACTCTGTATGGAATTCTTTTGAATTCAAGCCATAACCATATTTTCTGACAGTAAGGACACCAAGAATGTCTATCCCTATAGAAGGTAACTAATACATCATTTTCACTATGACCAAATAATCTTAAATTTGCGTAAGAATTATTTATACCATTAACTCTATCAAGATCCTCAACTCTAAATTTATTTAAATCATTCCATGTCAAAATACCATTCATTATTTGAATTAAAGCTATAAACTAACGTTATAATAATTGATTAAAAAAAGTCTTGGAATTTGAATTTGATTTAATTGTTGTTGGCGCAGGATCTGGAGGACTCGCGGCGGCCAAACGTGCGGCTAGTTATGGAGCAAAAGTCGCAATCATAGAAGTAAATAAAATAGGAGGAACTTGTGTGATAAGGGGATGTGTTCCAAAGAAATTGATGGTTTATGCAGCTAAAAGTAAAAAAAATATGGATTCTTCTGAAGGATATGGATTGAAAAATGAAAGTATTAATTTTGAATCAAATATTTTATTGAAGAATGTTAGAGAGGAGGTTTCTAGATTAAGTAATTTGCATAGAAATTCTTTAGAAAAATTGAATGTAACTGTTTTTGAGGGCTTAGGAAGATTTACTTCTCAGAATGAATTAGAAATTATTTGTCCAAAAACGAAGAAAATTAAAAATAAAATAAGTTCAAAAAAAATTCTTATTTCAGTTGGAGGTAAACCAAAGAAATTAAATATTCCTGGGGTAGATTTGGCATGGACTAGTGATGATATCTTTGAATTAGAGAAGTTTCCTAAATCAATATTAATAGTAGGAGGAGGATATATTGCTTGTGAATTTGCTTCTATTTTCAGAAATTTAGGTACTGAAGTAACTCAATTAATTAGAGGCCAACATTTACTTAATGGTTTTGATGAGGATCTTTCTTCATGCCTAGAGGAATCACCTACTTTTACTGAAATCAATATAATCTCTAATACTCAATTAAAGTCTATCAACAGAGTAAATGGAAATCTGGAATCTAACCTAGACTCTGGGAATAAACTCCTAACTAATAATATCCTTATTGCTACAGGAAGAGAACCAAATCTTTTGCCTTTAAATTTAGATTTTTTAAATCTTAAGATGGATGGCCAATATTTAGATGTTGATGAACTTAATCAAACAAGCAACGCAAATATTTTTGCAGTTGGCGATATCATAAATAAACCAGGCTTAACTCCAGTAGCAATAGAACAAGGGAGAGTTTTTTCGGACAATTTTTTTAATGACCAAAAAAGAAGAGTAAATTATGAATATATCCCTAAGGCCGTTTTTACTATTCCAGAAATTTCAACAGTGGGCTTAAGTGAGAAAAAAGCTAAAGAGACTTACTCTGAAAAAAATATAAAAATTTTCAAATGCAAATTTACCCCTATGTCTAATACCTTTAAAAAGAATAAATCAAAATGTATGCTGAAGATTGTAGTTCATAAGTTAACTGACAAAGTCCTAGGGTGCCATATGTTTGGAGAAACATCGTCTGAAATTATACAAATGGTATCAATTTCATTAAATGCAGGGATAACAAAAAAAGACTTTGATATTACTATGGCTTTGCACCCAACAATCTCAGAGGAATTTGTGACTATGTATGGATAAAATTATGAATTAGAAAATTTTAATTTTTCTTGAACAATCAGGAACACTATAAGTAACGCAAAGTAAATAAATAAACCTATCCTTAATTCAGAAAGGAAGTTAAATCCATTCAGGAAAAGTAACTTATCAAGAATGTAGAAAATATAAAGATTAAGCAAAATAAATCCTTCAATTCTTGTGATTTTCCCTTTGCTCCAAAAAATTGGTAAGCATGCAAAGGTAGTTAAAACCATAAAAGGTAAGTCAACTTTTATTAGACTCTGTTCAATTACTAAACCTTTAAATCCTGAAAAAATACTGCAACTTCCAAGGATTAAAAGTTGATTGAGTAAATTGCTTCCTATTACATTCCCAATTGCAAGATCTGTTTTGCCTTTAAATGCAGCAATTATTGAAGTTACTAATTCTGGTAAAGATGTCCCTGTTGCGACTATAGTTAAACCAATAACAATTTCATTTACACCCAAAAGAGTTGCAAGCGTTTGAGAACCATTAACTAAAATATTTGAACCAAAGCTTAAAAGAAATATTCCCAATATTAACTTTAGTAAAATATTAAGTTTTCCTTTATTGTTATCTTCTAATTCTTCTATCTCTGGTTCAGCATCTTTTGTCTCCTCTCCTTTCTCATTGATTGTATTGATTTCCCATATTGTATTTAAGATTAAACAAAATATTAGAAATACACCTGCTTGCAATGTTAATAAGCCTGTTGATGACATTGCCCAAACTGCACAAGAAATTGCCATTAAAAGAGGTACATCTCTTCTGACTATTCTGCTTTTTACCTTAAGAGGTGTTATCAATGAGCTTATGCCCAAAACAACGAGAACATTAAAAATATTGCTTCCAATTACATTGCTTGCCGCAAGCGAATCACTGCCTTTTAAAATTGAATTCAAACTTACCAACAACTCAGGAGAGCTTGTTCCAAGAGAAACAACTGTCAAACCAATTACTATTTGAGGTATTCCTAAAATTAAAGATAAAAATATGGCACCTTGAATAAAGAACTCCCCTCCTACAAAAAGAAGAACTACGCCTAAAAATATTTCTATTATTGGAAATAAAAAATCACTCATATTTAGACTTTTATTCAGATAATAAAAATTTTCATAATTGGTTAATAACTATCCTCAAATATCTATAATTAATTGTCAATTTTAATTTGCTGTTAAAATTGATTAAATAGAAAAAATCTTGAAGACTTTAACCATAATAAAACCTGATGATTGGCATTTACATTTAAGAGAAGGTCTTGTATTAAAAAATATTATTCATTTTACTTCAGAATATTTTGGAAGAGCCATTGTCATGCCAAACACTAAAAGTCCCATAACATCAATCAATAGCGCTATTTCTTATAAGAAATCTATCATTGAAGCTCTACCAGAAAGTTCTAAGTTTGAACCACTAATGACAATTTATCTTACAGATGAGACTGATAAAGAGGAACTAATAAATGGTTTTAAAAATAATGTTTTTTTCGCAGCAAAATTATATCCTGCTAATGCCACAACAAATTCTAGTCATGGAGTTAGGAAAATAGAAAATCTATATAATATCTTTGAGTTAATGCAAGATTCTGGAATGCCTCTTTTAATTCATGGTGAAGTGACTGATTCTGAAGTAGATGTATTCGATAGAGAAGAAGTATTTATAGATAAAGAACTCTCTCAAATAACTAAAAGATTTCCAAAATTAAAAATCGTTTTAGAACATATAACTACCTCTTATGCAGTGAATTTTGTTCAAGAAAATAATATTGGAGCTACTATCACTCCGCATCATTTGCATATAAATAGAAATGCAATGTTTTTTGGAGGCTTAAATAGTGATTTTTACTGCTTACCAGTTGCTAAGAGAGAAAATAATAGACTCGCTTTAAGGAAAGCTGCAACAAGTGGGAAAAAATGTTTTTTCTTGGGAACTGACTCTGCTCCACATCTTAGGAAGTGGAAGGCTTTTTGTGGATGTGCGGGTATTTTTAATTCGCCAGTTGCAATAGAGAGCTATTTAACAGTATTCGAAGAGGAGGATGCTCTAGATCATTTTGAAAAGTTTGCAAGTTTGAATGGCCCTAATTTTTATAATTTGCCCCCAAATAAAGAAAAATTAAAATTAGTTTCTAGACCTAATAAAATTAAAGAATTTATTGATGTTGTTGAAGAAAAAAATATTATCGGACAAATAAAACCATTTCATGCAGGTGAAACTTTACATTGGCAAGTAGAAGGGAGTGTTAATTAAAAAATTGGATTTAATCTGACAATTAAAAGTGTAAATATTCCAATTTTTCTTGGTTAAATGGGTTGCTTTCGGCTACGATTGAATAGCGCAAATTCCTTATGGGAGTGTGGCGGAATTGGTAGACGCGCCGGACTTAAAATCCGTCGAGCGATTTAGCTCGTGGGGGTTCAAGTCCCCCCACTCCCATTATTTAATTATTTGTTTTTAGTTCTGACGATAACTTCCTATAGTTGTTATGTTTTAACTAAGCAACCATAAATCAAAATGGAAAGTTTTTTTAATAATTCATTCGCTACTTTAATTGCTTATATTGGAATTATTTCTACCTATTTATTGGTTGTTCCATTATTACTATTTTACTGGATGAATAATAGATGGAACATTATGGGAAAATTTGAAAGATTAGGAATTTATGGTCTTGTATTTCTTTTCTTTCCAGGTTTAATTTTATTTTCTCCATTTTTAAATCTCAGACTAAAAGGAAGCGGAAAAGGGTAAATAATTGACAAAAGGAAAAGTTATACAAATTGGTATATTTGTTTTATTAATAGGAATCATAAGTTATAAATTTGCACCGCAAATTGGTATCGACAATTTTACAGCTACTACTCTTTCAAGTTTTATCTTGATGTTGATTGTTGTTACTTGGATAACATCTTATGTTTATAGAGTTGTAAATGGCAAAATGACTTTTATGGAACAAAGGAAGCGTTATAGAAAAGAGTATGAAAAAGTTGTTAATGATAAACTAGAAACCAGATTCAACTCATTGTCAAAGGAAGAACAGCAAAAACTAATGGAAGATTTAGAGGGAAATCCATAAATTTTTCATAGAAAAATATCTAAAAATCATGAAAGATAACAAAGTGCAAATTATTAAAAATAAATCTCTATCTAACGTAGATAAGATGTTTTGTGAGTTAAAAAATAATAAAAAATTAGCTTTGATGCCTTTTATAATGGCTGGGGATCCGAATATTGAAATAACGTCTGAGATCTTATTAAAGTTACAAGAAAATGGAGCTGACCTTATTGAATTGGGTATCCCTTACAGTGACCCACTTGCAGACGGACCTGTTATTCAATTGGCGGCCTCTCGCGCCTTAAAGTCAGGCACTAACCTAAGAAAAGTAATTACACTTTTAGAGTCTTTAAAAGGCAAATTAAATATCCCTATCATACTTTTTTCTTACTTAAATCCTTTACTATGTTTTGGCTTTGAAAAATTTTGCGAGATGGCATCTCATGCTGGAGTTTCTGGCCTAATAGTTCCTGACCTCCCTTTAGAGGAAGCTTATAAATTTTCTAAAATAGTTAGTAACCATTCTCTGGACTTAATTTTATTGGTAGCTCCAACTACTCCTTTTGAAAGGATGAAACAAATATCAACCCATTCAAAAGGCTTTACTTATTTAGTAAGTGTTACAGGTGTCACTGGTGAGAGAAACAAAATGGAAAATAGAGTAGAAAATCTTATTGGGAAATTAAAAGATGTAAATAGCAATCCAATTGCGGTTGGTTTTGGAATATCCACTCCAGAACATGTTAATAAAGTTCGTAATTGGGGAGCAGATGGAGTGATTATTGGGAGTGCATTTGTAAAACGAATATCCAGTTCAAGTGAAAAAGATGTCGTCGATCATGTTGGTGAATTCTGTAAAGAAATGCGTTTAGCTGCTGATCAAAAAAAATAAATACAAAGATAATTTATCAATTACAAAAATTAATTATCGAAAATTAATTAGAAATGATATTTTCAATTTATTTTTTTATTGTCTCTATGATTCTTCAGTAGGTAATAGTCTTATTTGTTTTCTGCCAAGCTTAATTTCGAATTCATCTCCTGCTTTTAAATCTAGAAGTGCTGTATATGCTTTCCCAATTAAAAGATTACCGTTTCCTTGTACTGTGGCTATATAACTTAGTTTCCTGCCCCCTTTACCAATGCCCGCAGCATTAGAGTCACCAAGATTAACCCCTTTTGCTTCCAAAAGTGCTTCATAAAACGCGGTAAAATTAAGACGTTCGCCTCCATTTTTCTTGGTGGAAACATATCCACAAGCGCGAACTAGGTCAGATTTGCTAACGTCGCCAAGTTCCTTAACTTTTGTAAGAAGATCGCTACCAGTGAGCATAATTAATTAAAAGAAAGTTCTTCTTAAATAAGATAGCAATTTGTGTGGAATATATGCAATTATTTAGTATATATTTGTTCTATTATTTATCTTTAAAAATGGAAAAGTTTGTAGTATTTGGCAATTATTGTGAAGAGGCGATTATTAAAAGGGAACCATTTCGCGAACAACATCTTAATAGACTTAAAAATCTAAAAGATCGTAATATTTTAGTTACTTTAGGACCGACAAAATGTACTAAATATTTGTTTGGAATTTTTAATGCTAATGATGAAAAAGAATTAAGAGATCTTATTGAAGAGGATATATATTGGCAAAAAGGTATATGGATCAAATATAAGGTTTATCCTTGGATTCAGGCTTTCTAAATATTATTTATAAGTATATTTAATTAATTAAAATCTTATTGTAAATTTAAATTAGTTTGAAGAAAATATAAAAAAATATTATTTATTAATGATTTAATTATTGATTTTATTCGTGATTTATTTTTATTTTAACGTATTAAAAGTTAGTTTTTAAGTTGAATATATTTCCTATGAAAATCTTTATTAAGATGGAAGATAATCAATAGTAAATATATAAATTTCTAAAAATATTTATTCACTAGTGTCTTGATTTATTTTACTTACTAAAGAGTCGATATCTAATTGATTATATGGTTTTGTTTGGGTTGTTTCTTGATAATCATTTTTAATGTTATTTAACAAATTGCGTTCAATCTGTATAAGGGTTTTTGCGACATTGAAAATACCACCTTTTTTATATAATTCTTTAATTTTCAGAATAATCTCAGAGGTTCTACTTGATTTAATATTTAATTCACAAGCCAAATCTTTCTGATTTAGTCCGTGAGATTTCAACCAATCCTTAATGAAGGAGATTAGTTCTTTTTCTTCCTGTTGAGATAATTTACTCATTCAAAAAAAAGGAAATAACTTATTAAGTTTGTTTTCTGCTCTTTTTCTAATTGAGGGAGTCATATATTTACTCCATATACTAAGTACAGCTGTAAGTGCTACAAAATCATCGCTAAAACCAACCAATGGCATAAAATCAGGGAATAGATCAAATGGCATAATTAAGTATGCCAGTGCAGCCAATAAAGAAACTCTTACTTGAGTAGGAGTATAAGGATCAACGGCCATTTCCAAAACTTCTAAAGCAGGTTTTGCAATTGTTCTTCCTGCCTTAATAAGAATTTTGATAATTATATTCTCATCAAATGTGGAACTTTCTAAAACTTCAGCTTCATAAATTTCTTCTTGCTCCTTGTAATTATCTTTCATCCCTATAACTTAGAAACTTTTGAATAAAACTTTAGCTAATACTATCAACCAAACCATTCTGTATCCCCGCCTTTCTTAGTTTTCTAAGAGCGCGTTGAACCACTTGCCGACAATACTCTCTACTACAACTCATATGTCTTGCTACTTCGGCTAAAGTTCTCCACTCATTTGAACCGTCTAAACCAAATCTCAGGCTTACTATTTTTCTCTCTTTCTCAGTTAAATTTGCTTTATCTAATAACTTCCAAGCAGAGGCAGTCCTTTCGGCTAATTCTGCTAATTCCATTGGAGCAGTTTGATCACTTGGAAGGATATCAACTAACTCAGATGGATCTGACTTTGATTTAACAGTACCTTGGAGACTAACAGTTATACTTCTCAATTCACAGGATAGTAGTTCATCAACTTCCTCCTTAGTTATTTTCATCTCTTCAGCTAACTGATTACTAGTGGGTGGTATACCCTTAAGTTGCATGAGTTTTGATTTCGCTGATCTTAATTTTGTAAGTTTTTCGTTGATATTAACAGGTATCCTAATAGTTCTACTTTGAGTTGATAATGCTCTATTTAACCCTTGCCTGATCCACCAATAAGCATAGGTGGAAAATCTGTGCCCCCTAGAAGGATCATATTTTTCTACAGCCCTCGTAAGGCCTAATGTACCCTCTTGAATTAAATCCAACAACTCAAGTCCTTTCCCTTGATATCTCTTCGCAAGGTTCACAACTAGTCTTAAGTTGGCTGTAATCATTTCATTTTTTGCTTTTTCACCAATTTTGATTTTTTTTCTCTCATCCTCAGAATATTCACAAGCGGGACCCTTACCCCCGGCTTCTTGACATCTATTGACAAGCAAAACCATCTCTTGGACTTTTCTACCCATAGTGAGTTCTCTTTCGGGAGTCAAAAGTTGGTGACGCCCAATTTCTCCAAGAAAATCGCTTAATGAACTCACGATTTACCTCTTTATCAATATATTTAACTTATAGTCAATTCACTAATAAGCCATACATGTAATAATTAATTAATAATTAATTAATAATTATTAATTAATTTATTTAATATTTTTTGTTCAAATTTTCTGAATAAATATTAATAATTAGTATTTCTATTCTTTCTATTCTTTCTATTCTTTATTTTTTTTTCTTGATTCTAGAGCAGTAAGTACATCTCTCCACTCAACGCCTTTATGCATAAGGGCTACTTGCAGATGATAAATTAAATCAGCAGCTTCATTTGAAATTGAATTTTTATCATCATCTTTGCAAGCCATTATAAATTCTGCAGATTCCTCTCCTATTTTTTTCAAAATAGTATTACTACCTTTTGTTAATAAATGATTTGTGTAACTTTTTTCTGATGGATTTATTGATCTTTCGGTAATTGTATTGAATAATTCAGAGCAAATATTTGAGAAGGGAGTTGTTTTTTTCTGTTTTTTATCACTTTGATTAATTTGGATTTCGTTGAAAAAACAACTTTTTTCCCCAGTGTGACATGCTCCCGAACCGTTTTGTTCAATCAAAAGGATTAGGGCATCATTATCGCAGTCGAATCTTATCTCCTTAAGTATTTGGGTACTCCCACTTGTAGCTCCTTTTCTCCAAATTTCTGATCTTGATCTACTCCAATAATGAACGTTTTTGGTTTCAAGTGTCATTGTCAAAGATTCTTTGTTCATCCAAGCAAGCATTAGAATTGATCCGTCAAGCCAATCTTGTGCTATTGCAGGTATTAATCCATAATTATCAAAGCGTAGATCCTCTATCGAAAAATTAGTTGAATAAGTCATTATGTTCGTTACGTTAAGTCCTACTCGATGTGTTTTGTTAAAAATTATCCTAACAGTTAATTGATGTATATTCATTCTATGAAATTTTCATGCAGCAAAAGTTATTATGATTTTCCCTGTTCACATAGGCAATGGCGCCATGAAGGTCACTGCAGATTTGTGCATGGATATTCAAGATCATTCACCTTTTGGTTCACTGCAAAGAAATTAGACTTAAATGGTTTTGTTGTGGATTTTTCAAGTCTAAAACCCCTAGAAAGTAGACTAAAGGAGCAATTTGATCATACTTTTTTAATAAATAAAGATGATCCTTTGTTAAATTATTGGGAAAAATTACATGAGTTAGATGCTTTAGATTTGAGAATTATGGATAATGTGGGCATGGAGTTTACTTCTGAATTGATTTGGAGATGGGCTAATGAATACTTACAGGATAAGGATAAGGGCAGAACATGTTGTTGGAAAACAGAATCAAAAGAAAATAAATCTAACAAAGCAAGTTATGAGGAAATTCCTGATTGGTTCAAATCTTAAATTAAATTTGTTGAATTTCTAGTCATATTGAATTCTTTAATTATGATCTTTAATCAACGATTATCTCTCCATCTACCAGATAAATATTAATCTCGTCTTTATTAAGGTAATGATTATTCAATATATTGTTTGAGATTTTTGTCTCAATGTGTTTTTGAATAATCCTTTTTAATGGCCTTGCACCATAGGCATGATCGAAACTATTTTCAACCAGTTGGTAAATTGCCTCATCCGTAATATTGAATTTTAAGTTTTTCTTGTTTAGTCTTTTTTCTAAATTTTGAAGCTGGATTTTTGCAATTTCTTTTATATCATTTAATTCTAGATTATTGAAAATAACTATTTCATCTAGTCGATTTAAAAACTCAGGCTTGAAAAATTTTTTAAGTTCATAATCTATAACTTTTTTTATTTCGCTGCTATCTTCTTTTCTAATAGATAAATCATTTATTGATTGACTTCCTAAATTACTTGTGAGAACAATGATTGAATTTTTGAAGTTTATTTTTCGACCTTGACCATCTGTAATGATTCCATCATCAAGAACCTGTAAGAGAATATCTAGTATATCTTTATGAGCTTTCTCTATTTCATCTAAAAGTATTAATGAATAAGGATTTTTGCGTACAGCTTCAGTTAGTTGACCGCCTGATTCAAAACCTAAATATCCAGGAGGAGCTCCTATGATTTTGCTAACTGAATGCTTTTCCATATATTCAGACATATCCAGTCTTGTAATTGAAGAATTTGAATCAAATATAATTTTTGCTGTTACTTTACTTAGCTCTGTTTTTCCAACACCAGTCGGACCTAAAAAGAGGAAGCTGGCTAATGGTTTGTTTGGATCATTTAGACCAGTCCTTGATCTCTTAATAGAATCCGCAACAGATTTAATTGCACTATCTTGACCAATGATTTTTTCTTTAAGAATCGATTCTAGACTTAAAAGCTTTTCTTTTTCTGACTGATTTAAGTTTTGAACAGGAATTGAGGTCCACTTTGAAACAACATCTGCAATATCATCAAAAGTCACCTCTTGCCTTAAAAGACTTGTTTCTCCATTTTTTTTAGAATTTACTAGTGACTCACTTTTTTCTTTTAATTTTTTTTGTAACGAATTTAAAGTCCCAAATTCCAATTCTGCTGCTTTATTAAGGTCAAAACTTCTTTTGGCCTGATCTATTTGTAATTGGATGGATTCAATTTCTTCTTTTATGGCGCTAATCTCATTAATTTCATCTTTTTCTTTTTTCCATTGAGTGCCTAATTTTTCCTGCCTATCTTTGAGTGAAATAAGTTCATTATTGATTTTTTTTAATCTTTCTATAGAAAAATCATCTGTTTCTCTTTTTAAAGATAACTTTTCCATCTCAAACTGAAGTACTTTTCGATCAATTTCATCAATTTCTTCAGGTTTGGAAGTTATGACCATATTCAATCTTGAGGCTGCTTCATCAATTAAATCTATTGCTTTGTCAGGAAGAAATCTATCGTTAATATACCTTTCGCTAAGGGTGGCAGCTGCAACCAAAGCATTGTCAGAAATCCTTACACTATGATGAACTTCATATCTTTCTCTTAATCCTCTTAATATTGATACAGTATCATCTATTGAAGGTGCATCAATTTTTATTTTCTGAAATCTACGTTCTAAAGCAGGATCTTTTTCTATATTTTGTTTATGTTCATTAATAGTTGTAGCACCGATACATCTAAGTTCTCCTCTTGCAAGCATTGGTTTTAATAAGTTGCTTGCATCTAAAGAACCACCACTAGCGCCTGCACCAACTACTGTATGAATCTCATCAATAAAAAGAATGATCTTACCGTCTGATTCTTTCACTTTCTTTAGGACATTTTTTATCCTTTCTTCAAATTCACCACGATATTTTGCTCCAGCTAAAAGAGAACCCAAATCTAATGAAATTAATTGCCTATTTTGTAGTGCAGAGGGTACATCACCATTAATAATTCTTTGAGATAACCCTTCCACTATGGCTGTTTTGCCAACCCCAGGTTCGCCAATAAGAACGGGATTATTTTTTGTTCTTCTACTCAATATTTGAATTGTTCTTCTAATTTCTTCATCCCTACCTATTACTGGATCTAAGACTCCATCCCTTGCTGATTGGGTTAGATCAATACCATATTTATCTAAAGACTCATTAGAAGTATCAAATTCATTTTTTAACGTTGGATCTGACTTCATTTTCTTAATAATTTCAAGAAATTCTGGGATACTTTTTTGATTTAAAATTTGAAATCCGTATTTATCATCATAAGTCAAACCGTAAACTAAGTGTTCTGTTGATATCACTACATCATCTAAGGTGTTCTTAATATCATTTGCTTTTAAAAATATTTTGTAAAGTGAATCACTAATATATAAATTATCTTGTTTATTTTTCATTTTCGCCTTCATCTTTAATGAAGACATTATTTTTTTCTCAAAATCTTTGATATTTACATTATTATTTTTTAATATTTTTTTTGAAAGGTTGTCTTCTTTTATAAGAGCTAATAATAAATTATCTGAGTCTACGTCTTGTTGATGATTTTTATAAGCAATTTCTTTGGCAAAAATAAAACAGTCCCAAGCTGAATTTGAGAATTCGCTTGGAACTATTTTCATTATTCAAAATTTGATATGACTATTATAAAAAATTAAGTAAAAAAGATTATTTAAATTACTTATAAGAATTATTCAACAATAACTTTACCTACCATTCCAGCACCTCTGTGTGGCTCACAATAGTAATCATAAGTTCCTGCAGTATCAAATGTTTCTTCCCAAGATTCTCCTGGAGCAAAAGCTAGGTCTGCATGACTTAATTCCTCATGTCCATCAAAAACAGCATTGTGAGGAGCAAGTTTATTATTGATGAATTTAACTGTATCACCGGCACTAATGGTTACTGTACTTGGTTCAAATGCAAGCATTCCAGCATCTGTTCCTAGTTTTACTTCAACAGTCTTAGCAGAAACTGATGAAATACCTAAACCTAGAGTTAATACTATTGCAAATAACCCTGCAAAAATTGAACGTAACATAATTAAAATTTGCTTATCTATATATATTACAAGGCTTTGGTAACCTAACTGCGAGAATTTTAATTGTTATTACAGCTTGGTAACTTTGATAACCTTAAAATATCATTCAGTGATTTGGCATAACTTTTAAGTTTGAAAGTCTCAGGATTAGTGATGGGGACATGATTAAAGTCATATTTTTTGATACTGAAGCCATCCCACGGAGTGGTTTGGATGGGGAGAATTCTTAATAATATTTTTAGAATTTTTTTTGTAATGGGTATCGCAAAAAATCTCTTCATATTATGTCTCTTTAAAAGTGTAATTATGGCATCATCAATTGATATGCATTTCTGACCTAGCACAAATTTTCTAAAGCCTTTGTATTGCTCTTCTTTATGATTTTTAATTAGAAAACCGCAAATCTGGGCTATATCATTTGCGTGTATAAAGTGAAATTTAGAATTTAGTTTTAAAAATCTTGCTAACCAAAGCCATTTCCTAATTTCTTTCAATCCACTGGTTAAATAACTTACAGGATATTTACTTTTTTTTCCGAGATCTCCTCCAAAAACCAAGGTAGGGAAAACAGCGAATGTTTTTTCTGAAAATGAGCTCTCTCTAAGTCTCTGGAAGCATTTATATTTTGTTTGAATGTACTCTGTTCCATAAATCAATGATTCCCTCATTAATTCTGTTTGGGTATCAAGAATACTAGCTGTTGAAAAATAAATAATCTTTTCTAACTTTTCAATATCAAGCATTTCGAGTAATTCTTCAAAAGCTTTAATATTTACTTCATAGGCTCTTTGGGGATCTCCCCAAGCCGTAGCAGTATGTATTAGGTAATTAATTTGACTAATTTCCTTTTTATACCTAATTGATTCCCTTATATCGCAGACCAGTAACTTGACTTTTTTATTTTCTTGAACAGAAATCGACAACTTACTTTTGTCTCTTACCATAAGATAAAGTCTGAATTTTGTGTTTTTTAAAAACCAATCAACTAAATATTGGCCAACACATCCATTCGCACCTGTGATTAATAAGTTTTTATATGCCAAGACTATGACTAGTAAGTAAGTTTTTTCCCATGTTCAAAAAATGTTTCAGCATTTTCTTCTGGAGTACCAGGTAAAATCCCATGACCCAAATTAAGAATATATTTCCTGTCTTTAATTTTATTGAAAGTATTATCTATCCTTTCTTTTATTGATTCTTTGTTCCCAAATAAAATACCAGGGTCAACGTTGCCTTGAATTCCTATCCCTCTAGGGATTCTTTTACAAGCCTCTTCAATATCTACCGTCCAGTCTAATGAGATTATATCTACCCCAGTTTTTGCCATTCTTTCTATAACTCCAGCACTTCCTGAGATATAAAGAATTACTGGAGTTTCAGGGTATTCTGATTTTACAATTTCAACAACTTTTTTTTGATAAGGCCCAGCAAAGATATCGTAATCTTGTGGACTTAGTTGGCCTGCCCATGAATCAAAAATTTGTACTACTTGCGCTCCAGATTTTATTTGATATTTAAGATATTCACCAATAGATTTTGCAAAATGATCAAGAAGTTTATGAAGTAAATCTGGTTCATTAAAAGCCATTGATTTTATTAAAGAATAATTTTTACTACTTTTACCTTCAACTACATATGCAGCAAGAGTCCAAGGTGCGCCAACAAAACCTAAAACTGTTGCCTCATTTTTTACATCTTTTTTTAGAGAAGAAAGAACTTGCCCAACAAAACCTAAACTCTCGCTTGGATTTAATTCTTTTAAATTTTGTATCTGGTTAAGAGTTCTTATTGGGTCCTCAATAATTGGACCTTTACTTTCTATTATTTCAAAATTTATGCCCATCCCAGGAAGAGGTGTGAGAATATCTGAAAAAAGGATTACACCATCTGGCTTGAAAGCATGAAAAGGCTGCATTGATATCTCATATGACAGTTCTGGATTTTCAGATCTCTCTCTAAAGCTTGGGTAACGCTCCCTTAAATCTCTATAGATTTTCATATATCTTCCTGCCTGCCTCATCATCCACACTGGAGGCCTATTTACTTTTTCACCTAATGCGGCAGAAAGTAGTAGTGGTAAATCTTGACCCATTTTTAATTAATTATGTTTTAAAAATTAAAATTCCAAC
This sequence comes from uncultured Prochlorococcus sp., assembly GCA_902596585.1. Lineage (GTDB taxonomy): Bacteria > Cyanobacteriota > Cyanobacteriia > PCC-6307 > Cyanobiaceae > Prochlorococcus_A. The sequence goes on along the minus strand of CACJUL010000011.1, from coordinate 4,547 downwards.
TTAAAAATCTTACAATGCTAAGCAGAGCAAAAGCGTTATATGAACAATTATATGAAGCACTAATTTAAAAGAGTCTTCTTATTTTTTTGATTGATGTTTGAAGATACTTACGCTTAATGGGGGCAAAGCAAGATCTAACGCATTTTGATAATCATGAATATTATAGTTTATGGTTTCTTTACCACCGATATTGCCTTTGTTACTGCCCCCGTATCTAGAGGCATCTGAATTGAATATTTCTTTATAAAATCCTTCCACAGGAACGCCTACTTTGTATGACCCATGTGTATTAGGCGTAAAGTTAGCAATAACAACAAGCCACTCATTGGTGTCGTTTTCTCTTCTCATGAAACTTATAACCGAATTGGATTTATCATTGCAATCAATCCATTGGAATCCATAAGGATCAAAGTCATTTTTCCATAATGCAGGTTCATTTTTATAGAGTGCATTTAGGTCATCAACCAAGTTTCTGATGCCTTTATGAGGTTCAAATTCCAGTAACTCCCATTGCAGATCGTCCCAAACATTCCATTCTTGCCTTTGTCCAAATTCCATTCCCATAAATATTGTTTTTTTACCAGGATGGGTCCACATATAAGTTAATAAAGCTCTAGTATTTGCATATTTCTTCCAGTCATCGCCTGGCATTTTATGCAAAAGATGACTTTTCCCGTGGACAACCTCATCATGACTAAGAGCAAGCATAAAGTTCTCTGTATAGTTATATGTAATTGAGAAAGTTACACTATTTTGATGGAATTGCCTAAACCAAGGATCTATTTCAAAATAATCGAGCATATCGTGCATCCATCCCATATTCCATTTTAAATTAAAACCTAATCCTCCCATATCAGTTGGTTTGGTTACCATTGGCCAAGTTGTTGATTCTTCAGCGATAGAAAGTGCTCCTGGAAAATGTTGGAAAAGTACATGATTAGCCTGTTGAAGAAATTTAACGGCTTCTATATTTTCATTACCACCATTTTCATTAGGTATCCATTCGCCATCAGGTCTTAAATAATCTCTGTAAAGCATTGAAGCTACAGCATCTACTCTTATTCCATCAATATGAAACTCTTCAAACCAATAAACGAGATTGGCTACTAAGAAATTTCTTACTTCATTTCTGCTGTAATTAAATATTAGGGTTCCCCATTCTTTATGTTCACCTATGCGCGAATCTCCATGTTCATAAAGATGACAACCATCAAAAAATGCTAAACCATGCTTATCTTTTGGAAAATGACCAGGTACCCAATCCAGAATTACGCCTATACCCTCTTTATGACATTTATTGACAAACTCTCTAAATTCATTTGGGGTACCAAATCTACTTGTTGGTGCATACCAGCCTGTAACCTGATATCCCCATGAACCATCGAAAGGATGTTCAGATATTGGCATTAATTCGATATGAGTAAATCCTCTCTCTTTTACGTAAGGTATGAGTTTTTTGGTTAATTCTGGATAAGTTAATAATCTTGTTCCAGGTTTTAAATCGGCTGCAGGGACTGGCTCTCTTAAGTCACCATTGTCTTCAAGATATTTATTATCTGTTGATTCATGGAGCCAACTTCCTAAATGCATTTCATAAACTGAAATTGGCTTGTTAATTTGACTTGAAGAATCTCTATTTGAAATCCAAGAACTATCTTTCCAATTAAAGTTTTTCAATTTTGAAACTATTGAGCCATTTTGAGGTCTGATTTCATGGTGGAAACCATATGGATCAGCTTTCTCATAAATATGACCTTGTTGTGTTCTTATTTCATATTTATATATATCTCCCTCTTTCATGGATGGCATAAATAATTCCCAAATACCTCCTAACCTTTTTTGCATTGGATGATGTCTTCCGTCCCAAGAATTAATATCTCCAATTATCGAGATTGATTTTGCATTTGGAGCCCAAATACAAAACATTACTCCTTTTTGATTCTTTTCTTCAATGAGGTGTGCTCCCATTTTTTCCCAAATGTGATGATGATTACCTTCTGCAAAAAGATGTCTATCAACCTCGCCCATCCACTCTTCTGTAAAAGACCATGGGTCATATTGTTTATGATTGATCCCTCCTCTTGAAATATCTATTTCATAATTAAAATTAGGATTTTCAGGTAGTATTGCTTCAAAAAGCCATTTATGGTTTATGATTTTTGCTTCGTAGGTTTTGTTTTTAAAAATTATTTTTACTTCATCTGCTTCAGGCATCCACACCCTAATAACCCATTGCTCTTCATAAAAATGAGGGCCTAAGATTTTTAATGGATTATCATTACAACAATTTTCTAGGTTGTTAGCTTCTGATTTAATCCAGTCTGTTTGTTTGATCTCTATCATCACTGGGGGATATTAAGGATCCATGATATCAAATGATTCACCAAATAAATGCCTATTTAATAAAAAAAGGTGTCATTTTCATAAATGAATTATTAAGGACAAAACTTAGGGTGATGATTCTATGATTTATTGAAGGGGCACCAATATATCTATCATCAAATCCAGGATTTACTCCAATAGAAGGATAAGCCGCTCCAGATATAGATAATCGAAGCTTACTCCCTTTAATCAAAGTAATGTTTGTTGGCTGCATTGTGATTTGATAAACGGACTCCACATTTATTTTAGATTTTTTAACCCTCAAGAATCCAGTTGAAAATTGATTGACCTTTTCATCATCTTCAACAAGAGATAAAGCAGCGCAAATATCGTAGTTTGGTTGATCACTCTTTACGGAGATTTCTAATTTAGGAACGCCTTTAAAATGTTGATCTTCCTCAAAAAAGTTGGTTTGAAAAACACCTACATCCAAACGTTTATCAATAATATTTCTATTAAACTTTCCTGGATTTGGACCTAAATGGGCACCGTCAGATGGTGTAGGTCTCCATGGGTCATTAACAATAGTGAACCATCCTGATCCTTTTGAATTTATTGTCAGACTTCCATCTTCAACATTTACATTTGCTGTGCCATCACTTTTGAGCCCAAAAATAAATTCAGGGTCAAATTTATTATCTAATTCTTCCCATTTATTTAATGAAATATTCCATATTTTTTTCTCGCCTTTTGAATTCTTAGAAGTAAAATTTTCATCTGATTTTAGGTGTTTATCAAAAAATTTTAATAAAGATTCTTGTGATCCTTCCCACCAATTTAAATGTGTCGCATTCCCAATAATCATCTCTGGACTGCCACCAGCTTCTTTAGATTTTTTATAAAGATCAAAAGCACCTTGTAAATGTGGATCCCAAAGTCCTCCAATAATTAACATCGGTTTTTTTAGCAATGTTGAAATTGGCTTAATCTCTTCAAAGGTGTAATCGTTATTTAAATTGTTAAGCCATTCCAAGACAAAGCTTTCAGGGTCATATTTTATTAAGATATTAAGTCCTTCCCTTAGATAACTTTTGTTTTCAAGGGACGATCTTATCTTTTCCCACGCAAGTAAATTATTTTCTCTTTTCATCTTAAGTGCTGCAATTTGTAGACCCCATGCAATATTGTTATGCCACCAAAATGCTCCTCCGTCTGAACACCAATGATCTTTGATATTTAACCCAGTCATTGCTGGAGATAAACAATCGGGAGGTTTTGAATTTAATTCGCCGGTTAGTTGAGTAAATCCTTGATATGAAAAACCATATAAACCTAATTTGCCATTGCATTCTTTGAGAGACCTTACCCATATGTGCGTTTCTGAAGTATCACTAGCTTCTTGCTTGAAACCATTAAAAACTCCTTCAGAAGACCCCATACCTCTAACATCCTGAATTATTACCATATATCCTTTAGAAGCCCACCATTCTGGATGAGAATAGGTAATCGTTGAAGCTATTTCCCTTCCATATGGCTGTCTCATTAATAATGCCGGCCATGGCCCTATACCATTAGGCAACCATATCCTTGACGTAAGTCTGATCCCATCTCTAAGTATTAGAGATTTATCAAAACATCTTGAATAGTGCATTTAAATTTAGATAATATAAGCTTAAATAATATCGGGACAGTGAAGTCCTATGACATAAATAGAGAAGATTTCTGCATTTACAGGAGTTAACTTATTTCTTTTTGATACATACTCTATAGCTTTATCATCACTTGCTGAAATACCTTTTGAATTAAACTCCCTAAACTTATTACATATATTAACAGCTTCGTCTGGATTCTTTTTTACAGTTTCTAATAAGTTCGATTGACTAAAAACAGGGTATAAATAGTTCGAGAATAAAAATAGAAAAAATAAAAAAGATTTCATTATGACTAGTCTTTATTTGATTCTACATTAAAAAAATTTTTTAACCAAGATTTCATATAGGTTAATAGACTTGCTTTGCTCTTTTTATCCATTCTTTTAAGAGAGAAAAAGTTATCGCTGTCTGAGTTTTGACCTTAAGACTTCTTTCTAATCTACCTATTTTAATCTCTAGTTCATAAGGCGTAGAAACTGATAATGATTTAATAGATCCAATTCCGCAATGTAAAAGAATATAGGCTTCAGGGGGAGAAATTGAAATTTCTTTTTTAAAAATTGCTATGGCTCT
>CACJUL010000010.1 GCA_902596585.1 uncultured Prochlorococcus sp. | reverse complement strand
CTTACTATTCTTCTTATAAAAAACTGGAATTGGAACACCCCATGATCTTTGTCTAGAAATACACCAATCTCCTCTACCAACGACCATGGAATAAATTCTTTTCTTTCCTGTTGCTGGCATCCATTCAACATCGTCTATTGCTTTTAATGCAGATGATCTGAAACCATCCACAGAGGCAAACCATTGTTCTGTTGCTCTAAAAATAGTTGGTTTTTTGGTTCTCCAATCATAAGGATATCTGTGGTTATAGTTTTCCTGAAAAAGAAGCAAATCATTGTTATTTAAATATTCAATAATTAAATCATTAGCATCTTTAAGAACATTGGATCCTTTAAATTGTCCTGAATATTCATTTAAGTTCCCTTTTTCATCAACAACACAAGTTGTGGGTAGATCATATTTTTGACCAACAATAAAGTCATCAATACCGTGGCCTGGTGCTGTATGTACAATTCCGGTGCCAGATTCTGTTGTAATATAATCTCCCCCAATCACAACTCTGCAATTTTTGTTTTTAGTAGGATGTTGATATTCAATATCTTCTAAAAAGGATCCCGCAACCTCTAAAATTATCTCAAACTTTTTATTAAATTTCTCACTAATTTCAGAAGACAATTCTTTTGCAAAAAGGTATATTTGTTGAAATTCATCAATAGCAAAAACATATTTTATTTTTTGATTTACTGCAACTGCTTCATTTGCAGGTATTGTCCAAGGTGTTGTAGTCCAAATAGTTATAAAAGAATTTCTTAGAAAAAAATCTTTATTAAAATTAGGATTCTCTTCACATAATCTCAGAAGAATTTCTTCAGGTGAATTAGTTATTTTTAATGAAACATAAATACTTTTTGAAAAATGTCCTTCAGGATATTCCAATTCTGCTTCTGCAAGTGCAGTCCTTGAACTTGGACTCCAATGTACAGGTTTAAGACCCCTATAGATATATCCATTTAAAAACATTTTTCCAAAAACTCCAATCTGCGCAGATTCATAACTTTTCTTAAGAGTTAAGTAAGGGTTATCCCAATCTCCCCATATACCCCATCTCTTGAAACCCTCCATTTGATTATTAATTTGAATATGAGCATAATCTGTGGCTTTTTTTCTGAGGTTTAAAGTATTTAGATTCTTTCTTTCATCAGATTTCAAATTCTGAAGAACTTTCAGCTCAATTGGTAATCCATGACAATCCCAACCAGGAACATAATGTACTTTAAATCCTCTCAAAGTTTTGTACTTGTTGATGATATCTTTTAAAACCTTGTTAAGAGCATGTCCCATATGAAGGGCTCCATTCGCATAAGGAGGTCCATCATGTAATGTAAATGTCTCGCCCGAATTTCCTGAACCAAGTCCGAAATCAATATTATTGTTAGCCCAGAATTTCTGAATCTCAGGTTCTCTCACAACTGAATTAGCACGCATTGAGAAGTCAGTTTTCAGTAAATTTAAAGTCTCTTTATAGGAAAAGTCTGAATTGTGTTCTTTGCTATTTTGATGTTTCATACGAATATATAAGAAATATTAGTGATCAATAGAATTGTTTAAATAATCAAATCTATTATATTATTTCTTAATTGAACTTTAGTTTTGTGGCATGTTTCGAATAACCAAATAATTTGGTTTCAAACTTTTATATTATCATTCTTATCATTTCTTACCCATTTTTTTTTGCTTAAATTTTGATTATTTTTATTAAAGTTGAGAAACTCAAAAGGTTTTACAAAACTGCCAAATCCAAGATTAATAGCCTCTAGTGTTTTCGAAAGATTATTTTTGAATTCCAAAAAGGTAGTTAATTTTATTTTCTCTTTATCTGTTAATTGATGCCATCTAGATAAAAAAATCTCTATTACATATAACGCCATCAAAAATGTTAATAGAAGCAGAATTACAAAAAATAGTTCATTTATGAATCTATTTTTAATAATTAGTATAAAACCAATTAGAAAATTAAACAAAGCTTTTATTAAGTCTTTGGGTCTACCAAGTTCGAGGTAGATTATAGGTACAAATAAAAAAGTAGCCCCTATAATTATGTAGAAAAATCCTATGTATAATGTGAAGCTATTCATCGATTGGTTTATTACTTAGATTATAAGTATTGATATTTATAAAAAAACTTAGTATCAGAATCTCCTTAAATGCGGTCGGGGAGACTTGAACTCCCACACCCGAAGATACGAGTACCTAAAACTCGCGCGTCTACCAATTCCGCCACGACCGCACAAAATAAATAATAATAGAAAGTGGTTTATTTTAAAAATATTTTTAACTGAAGATGATAAATTTGACACATAACAATGGGAATAAATATCTCTTTAAAAAAAATTTTGATTTGATAATGCAATCAGTTAAAAATATTAGTTATATTATTCAAAGAATATAAGGACCGATTTCAAACTTAACCAATAAAAATAAAATAAAAATTACTAATTCTTCAAGATCTTTTAATTGGCAAAAGGAGATAAAAAATTATGTAGATCCGCCAAATTTTTGGAATCCGACATTAGGACTTTTTTTTGCTGGCTATTTTCTTGCTTTTCTAAGCATATGGCAATGGTACAGAGGTGTTTGGCCTTTACCTCTTCTTGTGGCAACTGCTTTTTTGGCATTGCATATTGAAGGGACTGTTATTCATGACGCATGTCACAAAGCAGCACATCCGGTTCCATGGATAAATCAAGCAATGGGACATGGTTCAGCCATTCTTTTAGGATTTAGTTTCCCAGTCTTTACAAGAGTACATTTACAACATCATATTCACGTAAATCATCCCAAAAATGATCCAGATCATATAGTAAGTACTTTTGGCCCAATTTGGCTGATAGCTCCAAGATTTTTTTATCATGAAGTATTTTTCTTTCAAAGAAAACTTTGGAAAAAATATGAATTACTACAATGGGGAATTGAAAGATCAATTTTCGTAACCATAATCCTAGCAGGAATAAAATTTGACTTTATGAATTTAATCTACAATTTATGGTTTGGACCCGCATTAATGGTTGGAGTTACTTTAGGAATCTTTTTTGACTATTTACCTCATAGACCTTTTCGATCAAGAAACAAATGGATAAATTCTCGAGTTTATCCAAGCAAATTTATGAATTTACTAATAATGGGCCAAAATTATCATCTTATTCATCATCTTTGGCCTTCGATTCCTTGGTTTGAATACAAAATAGCCTATGAAAAAACCAAACCACTTTTGGATATGAAAGGCTCCCCTCAAAGGGTTGGAATTTTTGAAAGTAAACAAGATATTATTAATTTTTTTTATGATCTATTTATAGGTGTAAGAAGTCATAGCAGGCGGAGAGGAAAAGTGAGGAGAATCATTAATATGTACCCCAATTTTAAAATAAAGAAATTTTTATTAAGGATAGTCAATAAAACATTTATAGGAAGTGACTAACTCATTCATTTATAATTTTAGGCACCTTAAAATACTTATCTTCTCTAGATGGTCCTAATTCCAAAAGTTCTTCAGTACAATCTGAATTTTTCTTTTCGTCTTTTCTAAATACATTTATAACTTCAATAGCTCTTGTTGTGCAGGGAACATCATCAGTGTCTATTTTTTCAAGCTGCTCTATGTAGCCTAATATTTTTTCAAGTTGTTCTGCATGACTATTAATTTCACCATCGTTAAGTTCTAATCTTGCTAACTGAGCTACTTTTTTTACCTCATCTTTAGTTATTTTTGGCATAGTTTAAATATTTAATTAATTAATTAAATAATAGTTTATTTAGAATATTTATTCATAAATCCCTTAAATTCCGAATAATATCAAAACCTCATATTCAGATCGTTTATGAACTAAATTTCAATTGATAGCCTTAATTATTTTTATAAGTTAAAAATGATATAAGATAAATATTGAAAAATAGAAAAAAACTTATTTCCAAAAAATTTTTTTTATCGGCACTCTAAACTTGTTGCACCAGATTTAATAGGCTGCTACCTCATAAAGAAAAAAAATATTCAAGATGAAATTAAGGGTATCATTGTTGAAACTGAAGCTTATTCCCAGGAAGAAGAGGCATGTCATGGCTATCGCAAAATTACAGAATCAAACAAACCATTATTTGGCGAACCAGGTAGATTTTATATTTACAAATCTTATGGAATTCATCATTGTTTAAATATAGTTACTGATAAAAAAAATTTCGCTAGTGGGGTATTAATAAGAGCAGTTTGTATGGATAACAAGAATGAAAGATTAGCTTCTGGACCGGGTCTAGTTACTAAGACATTCGGTATAGATATGTCATTTAACTCACTTGAAGTTCTTAATAATAATTCTTTATGGATTTCCCAAAGAAAATTTATGATAAAACAAAAAGATCTAATTCAAACTACAAGAATTGGCATATCCAAGGCAAAAAATATAAAATGGCGATGGTATCTTAAAAATAGTAGAAGTGTAAGTAAAAGGGTAAAAGGTGACAGAACACCTAAATCAAATAATCATTTATCTTTGTAAGTGTAATGCAAATTTGGCCTCATAAACATATTCATACATTAGCTAGCTTTTCAATTGAAGATTATAAAACAGTATTCGAATTAGCTAATCGATTTGATGCTCTAAAGAATGCAGGAACAAAAAAGATACCGGCCTTGCAGGGGAATTTGGTAACATCTTTGTTTTTTGAGGCTAGTACGAGAACAAAAAATAGTTTTGAACTTGCAGCAAAAAGACTTTCTGCTGATGTTCAAACCTTTGCTCCATCCTCTAGTTCTTTAACCAAAGGCGAGACAATTATTGATACAGCGATAACCTATTCTGCAATGGGTGCAGATACATTAGTTATTAGACATTCATCAAGTTATATAACCTTTGAAATCGCAAAAAAACTTGATGCAATAAATTCAAAGACTTCTGTTCTTAACGCAGGAGATGGATTACATAGCCACCCAAGTCAAGGATTGCTCGATATTTATACATTAATAAAATTCTTCTCCAAAAGATCATTAAGGCCAGAGGTTCTAAATTCCAAAAAAATTTTAATAATTGGGGACGTAAATCACTCTAGGGTTGCAAGATCAAATCTTTGGGCCTTAAGTGCATTTGGCGCAGAGATAATATTATGTGGGCCTAAAACATTAGTACCTGATGAATTTGACAATTTCTTAAAAACTCCTTCTCCAAATCAAATAGAAGATCCTGTCAAATCAAGAGGCTCCATAACAATTTCTAGATCATTGGAAGAGTCTATAAAGATTGCAGATGCAATTATTGTTTTAAGACTTCAAAAAGAAAGAATGATGGAAAACTTACTAAGCAGCATTGATTCCTATAGTTTGGATTATGGCTTAACTCCAGAGAAGTTATCTTTGAATAGTAAAAAAATTCCTGTCCTCCATCCTGGACCTATAAATAGAGGTATTGAAATAAGCAGTAAGATAGTAGATGAATATCCTAATTGCTTAATTAATAATCAAGTTGCAAATGGTATACCTATAAGAATGGCGTTACTTTATCTCTTAAGTAAATACAAGAAGTAAATTTAGAGTAACTTAAGACTTTCAGTAAAAAAGCCATAAAACAAACCTAATCTTAAAGAATCCAATAAAAGTAATAAAAATTTCTTATTCCTTTGAAATCGAAACTTTCTTCTAATAAATATTAAAATTTCAATAAAAATAACCGATAAAAAAGCAGCTACAGGATCCATTAGTTCCACAACTGCACTTACCATTCCTAGAGAACTTCCTAAAAAGTAACCAATCAAAAGGATAATTAAACATATTGAATACCTTCGCCATGGATTATTAGCCCAAATACTTAGTGTTTGAATATTTTCTATAATCTTCAGTTGAAAATTTGTTTTTTGAGGTTTAAGAACCATTTTGCTTTCAACTAAGCCGCTTCAGAATTTGATTGAATTCTAGTGTTCCCCTCAACTAATTCAAGTAAAGCCTCCAATTGAGCTATTATTCCTCTTAATTCACCTGGTTCAGGGAAAAGACCATCATCTTTTATTCCCATATGCATTTCTCTTAGTTCTTTTCTTAAAAAACGTAGGTGACAAATAACTTGATCTCTCTTGGTCTGTGACATGATTTTATCGAGAACAACTTCATATTAAGAAAATATATTTTCGTTAAGGAGTGTTCGCATATTTATGATTGAGAATGAAGATATATATCTAAATTAAATTTTAAAAATTTCATTCTCTGGAAAATATTTACTTAGTACTTCCTTTAACATTAAATAAATACACAAGGCTTTATTATTAAGTTATAAAGACTTAATTCAATATGGAGTTTATTTCTGAAAATAAAATAAGTGAGGAACTAGTAAATTCTTTTGATGAAAAAATGACCCTTGAACTCGCAACTAGGCTAGAGGATGATAACTATAAGACACCATTTGATGGTTTAAAAGACTGGCACTTATTAAGAGCTCTTGCAATTAATAGACCTGAATTAACGTCTAATTACATCCACCTACTCGATCAGGAACCTTTCGATGAAAACTAAAAATAAAGACTCCAAAATAAAGGTTCTTTTGTTAATTACAGGCAGTATTGCGGCTGTAAGAATCCCATTATTAGTAAGTCAATTAGCAAAAGAAAATTATGAAATAAGATGCGTTTTATCTCAAAATGCGGAAAAATTAATAAAACCACTTTCTCTTTCTATCTTAAGCAGAAACCCTTGCATTTTAGAAAATGACCAATGGTCAAGTAATCAATCATCACCTCTTCATATAGAACTAAGCAATTGGGCTGATATTTTAATCATTGCCCCTTTAACAGCGACCACATTAGCAAAATGGGTAACTGGAAATGCAGAGGGATTAATTCCAAGCATTTTGATAGCAAATATAAAGCCAATTATTGTTGCACCAGCAATGAATACACAAATGTGGCTTAATAAGGCTGTCCAAAAAAATTATGAGAATTTACAAAATTATGAAAATGTTTTGTCTTTGCAACCATCTGAAGGCTTGTTAGCTTGTGATGCTACTGGCATAGGTAAAATACCTCCAAATGATCTAATTCAATTAGCTCTTGAATTTATAGCTTCACACAAACAAAATGCTTATCGCAAAGATTTACTAAATAAAGAAATTTTAATAACTGGAGGGTGCACCTCAGAGAAAATTGACGCGGCAAGACACATTACTAACAAAAGTTCTGGAGCTATGGGTCTACTTCTTTCTCAAGTAGCAAGGTTCAGAGGGGCAAAAGTAAAATATGTTCATGGGCCTCTGAAAATCGAGAAGAATCTGACTGATGGAATAAAAAGATATGAGATCGAGACTAGTGTTGATTTAATTAGGGCACTTAATAATGAGATATCAAATTGTGATTATTTTTTTATGAATGCAGCAGTATCTGATTTCAAGATTAATTCCGATACTTCAGCCAAAATTCCAAAAGATAAAATAAATGATCATTTGAATAAAAACTTTGAGCTAGTTCCAGATATTTTAAAAACAATTAGTGAATCCAAAAAAGATAACCAAGTTTTTGTGGGCTTTTGCGCTTTTACAGGATCAATCGAAGAAGCACGAATAACAATTAAAAAAAAGATTCTCCAAAAGGGTTGTGATTATCTATTCGCAAATCCAATTGATCTTGAAGGCCAAGGATTCGGCTTTTTGGCACAAAATGAAGGTTGGCTTTTCGATACAAATAATGTGGAACACTATATTAATAAAACATCAAAAATTGATTTAGCAAATAAATTAATAACTGAAATTATTTCATTAAAAAAATAAAAAAAAATTTTTAATTTGTATTTTTTTGTAATCTTAATCATTAAAAATAATGTGATAGCTTAAAATAATTCCAGTTTTTTAAAATCTAAAAAGCTACGGGTTGTTTCGAGGATATAAAGGTCCTACCTTTTATGGTCCTTTCCCTTGTAATATCCGTACTGACTATTTAGATGACCTTTAATCAATCGTCACAGAACTTTACTGCAACTTTAATTATGAGAATTCGTTCTTTTTTAGCTTTTGTTATTTCAATTTGTATAACTTTTGCTTTCGTGCCTGTTAAAACATTTGCTTTTTCTGAAAGAGGAAATGCACAATTTACAGATGTTGTTAACACAGGTAAAGCTAATGATTGCCCTTCATTAGACTCATCTCTTGTCGGATCAATATCCCTAGGAAATGGAGATAGCCTTAAAGGAATTTGTATGCATCCAACAGAAGTTTATGTAAAAGTTCCGGGGACGAAAAGAAAAGCTTCAGAATTTGTTTCTACAAAAATTATTAGCCCTAGAAATAACACCACAGTGACAGAAGTTTATGGAGACATAGACTCAGGAACCTTCAAAGAAAAAGGTGGTATTGATTTTCAACTTATAACTGTATTAACTCCTGGTGGATTAGAGGTGCCATTTGCATTCTCAGCAAAAGATCTTACAGCTGACTTACCCTCATCTATTGAGCCAGGTATTGAGGTTAGTGGTTCAACATTTACACCTAACTACAGAACTGGTGATTTTCTAGATCCTAAAGCAAGAGCTAAAAATACTGGTGTTGAATATGCTCAAGGTTTAGTTGCTTTAGGAGGAGATGATGAAGAACTTGCTAAAGAAAATATTAAAGTTGATGTCAATGGTACTGGAGTTATTACTCTTTCAATAAATAATGTAGATTCTGACACAGACGAATTTGCTGGTACTTTTGAAGCTATCCAACCTTCAGATACAGACATGGGATCAAAAGATCCACTTGATGTGAAAATAATCGGAGAGCTTTACGGAAGAAAGGCATAAATCCTAATTAAGAAATAAAAGGGGGTTAAACCCCTCTTTTTTTTTCAAAATTTTTCTTTATCAAATCAAAACATGGAATTACAACAAAAAGCAAAAACAGACCCTAATGGACTAATACCGCCTTATGGAGGAGAACTAAAAAATTTAATTATCAAAGATAATAAACTTAAAAATGATCTTATATCTAAAGCTACTTATGAATTTGAATGTAGCGAGAGAAATGCATGTGATGTAGAACTTTTGATGGTTGGTGCCTTTTCTCCCTTGGAAGGTTTTATGGATGAAAATAACTACAAATCGGTTATAAAAAATTATAGAGATACGAGCGGTCTGCTTTTTGGTTTGCCGATTGTATTTGATTCAAATAATGAAAAAGTAAAAGCTGGTGAAACAATCTTACTTACCTACAAAAAGCAAAAAATAGCAGTTTTAGAAGTAAGTTCTACATGGGAACCTGATAAATCTTTAGAAGCTGAACTTTGTTATGGCACTAATTCTTTAGATCATCCTGCTGTTAAGATGATTTTTAATGAGAGGGGAAGGTTTTACATAGGAGGTAGAGTTTATGGTTTCGAATTGCCAATTAGAGAGTTTCCCTGCAAAACCCCTGCAGATGTAAGGGCCACGCTGCCATCAAATTATGATGTAGTTGCATTTCAATGCAGAAATCCAATTCATAGAGCACATTATGAATTATTTACTAATGCCTTACTCTCAGATAATGTTTCTCCTAATTCAGTTGTTTTAGTACATCCAACTTGTGGGCCAACGCAACAAGATGATATTCCTGGGAAAGTTAGATATTTGACGTATAAAGAATTAGAAGAAGAAATATCAGATGAAAGAATAAAGTGGGCTTTTTTACCTTATTCAATGCATATGGCAGGACCAAGAGAGGCTCTTCAACATATGATAATCAGGAGAAATTATGGCTGCACCCATTTTATTATCGGTAGAGATATGGCTGGTTGTAAGTCATCATCAACTGGTGAAGATTTTTATGGCCCATATGATGCCCAGAATTTTGCAAAAAAATGCGCAGACGAATTAATGATGCAGACTGTCCCTTCAAAAAATTTAGTCTATACAAAGGAAAAAGGATATATTACAGCTGAAGAAGCTAAAGAATTTAATTATGAGATTATGAAACTTAGTGGTACTGAATTTAGAAAGAAATTGAGGAATGGCGAACCAATTCCAGAATGGTTTGCTTTCAAAAGTGTAGTAGATGTTCTAAGACGCTCTTAATAATGTTTTATTATTAGTATTATAGATTTATTAAAGATTTATTATCGTGAACAAACGTTGGAGAAACGTAGGACTTTATGTTCTAGCTATTATTACTGTAATTTTCATAGGTACTTCTGTATTTGATAAACCTAGTACTGAAAATGCCACAAAAATTTTAAGATATAGTGATTTTATAGAGGCTGTTCAAGATAAAGAAATCAGCAGAGTACTAATATCTCCAGACAATGCCACTGCACAAGTTGTAGAAAATGATGGAAGCAGATCCGAGGTCAATTTAGCCCCAGACAAAGATTTATTAAAAATTCTCACTGAAAATAATGTAGACATAGCAGTAACTCCCACTAAATTAGCTAATCCTTGGCAACAGGCTCTAAGTAGCTTAATTTTCCCCGTACTATTAATTGGTGGATTATTTTTTCTTTTCAGAAGATCCCAAAGTGGTAGTGCTGGTGGTGGCAACCCTGCCATGAGTTTTGGTAAGAGCAAAGCCAGACTCCAAATGGAACCATCTACACAAGTAACCTTTTCAGATGTTGCTGGTGTTGAGGGTGCAAAATTAGAACTTACTGAGGTTGTAGATTTTCTTAAGAGCCCAGATAGATTTACTGCAGTCGGAGCAAAAATCCCAAAAGGGGTCCTACTAGTTGGACCTCCTGGTACTGGAAAAACATTGTTAGCTAAAGCAGTAGCTGGAGAAGCAGGTGTTCCCTTTTTCTCAATTTCGGGCTCAGAATTTGTAGAAATGTTTGTAGGAGTTGGCGCTAGCAGAGTAAGAGATCTTTTTGAACAAGCTAAAAAGAATGCTCCGTGTATTGTATTTATTGACGAAATTGATGCTGTTGGTAGACAAAGAGGTGCTGGTATGGGAGGAGGAAATGATGAAAGAGAACAAACACTAAACCAACTTCTAACCGAAATGGACGGTTTCGAAGGAAATTCAGGGATAATAATAGTAGCAGCTACTAACAGACCTGATGTTTTAGACTCAGCTTTAATGCGTCCAGGAAGATTCGATAGACAAGTAACCGTGGATAGACCAGATTACGCTGGAAGATTACAGATATTAAATGTTCATGCAAAAGATAAAACTCTTTCAAAAGATGTTGATTTAGATAAAGTTGCAAGAAGAACACCAGGATTTACTGGTGCTGATTTAGCTAACCTATTAAATGAAGCAGCAATACTAGCTGCTAGAAAAGATCTTGATAAAGTCAGCAATGATGAAGTAAGTGATGCTATTGAAAGAGTTATGGCTGGTCCAGAAAAGAAAGATAGAGTGATCAGTGATAAGAAAAAAGAATTAGTTGCTTATCACGAGGCTGGTCATGCACTCGTAGGTGCATTAATGCCAGATTATGATCCCGTAGCAAAAGTTTCAATAATTCCTAGAGGTCAAGCTGGAGGTCTAACCTTCTTTACTCCAAGTGAAGAAAGAATGGAATCAGGTCTTTACTCTCGTTCCTATCTTCAAAATCAGATGGCTGTAGCTCTAGGTGGAAGAGTTGCTGAAGAAATAGTATATGGAGAAGAAGAGGTTACAACTGGAGCGTCAAATGATTTACAGCAAGTTGCGAATGTTGCAAGACAAATGATCACTAAATTCGGCATGAGTGACAAAATAGGTCCAGTCGCTTTAGGTCAATCTCAAGGTGGAATGTTTCTTGGAAGAGATATGAGCTCGACAAGAGACTTCTCTGAAGATACTGCTGCAACTATAGATGTTGAGGTTTCAGAGCTTGTTGATGTAGCCTATAAAAGAGCTACAAAAGTTTTATCAGATAATAGAACTGTCCTCGACGAAATGGCTCAAATGCTTATTGAAAGAGAAACTATAGATACTGAAGACATTCAAGATTTGCTTAACCGCTCAGAAGTAAAAATCGCAAACTATATTTAAGTCTAAAAATTGTAAATGAATAATAAAAAAGATTCTTTTTTGGAATTGCTCAAAGAAGTGTCTTTTTTTTTACTTATAAAACCTGAAGATAATATTTACTCAAATACCTCTATAAGGAATTCATTTTTTGATGAATTAGAAACTTTAATAAATTCGGGATTAAAGAATATTGAAATAAGTTGGTCTAAAAACATTAATTGGTTAGATTTTGTATCGGAAATCAAACTAAAATACCCAAAAATCAATTTAGGCTCTGCCTCCATAGTTAATAAGCAATCAATAGAAGACTCATTAAAAATTGGATTAAATTTTTCTATGATGAAATTTTGGGATAAAGATCTTTTCATTTATTCGAGGTCAAAAAATTATTTATTAATTCCCGGAATTAGAAATTTAAAAGATCTTGAGGAAGCGATAAATTTAAATTGCAACATTATCAAAATTTATCCAATAAAAAGTAAAGATATTTCTATTGATATTCTCAACTTTAAAAATATTGAATTTATTGCTGCTGGAGGCCTATCAATCAATGATATAAAAACTTATAAATCTTTAGGATATAAAGCAATAGTGATTGGAGATAAAGCTATCATTAATAAAAAATTTGATCCCAAAATAATTGAATGGCTCAAAAATAATCAAATCAAAGATAAATATAATTTGTTTTAGAAAACTACTAATTGTTCATTAAGCCACATTGAGCTTGATTCAGAAGTAAGTGATCAGCAAGTACCAAAGCGACCATAGCATCAACCATAGGAACTGCTCTCGGGAGAACGCATGGATCATGTCTTCCTTTTGCTTTCATCAATACTTCTTTTCCTTTGGAATTCACTGTTTTCTGTTCTTTTCCGATGGTTGCTGTAGGTTTAAAAGCTACCTTCATCTCAATATTTTCGCCATTACTTATTCCTCCCTGTATTCCTCCTGAATTATTAGATGTAGTTCTTAACTTACTAATATCATCAGACTTAATGAAGGCATCATTATGTTCGCTTCCTTTTAAATAAGTTCCAGAGAAACCTGAACCTATTTCAAAGCCCTTCGTGGCAGGCAAAGACATCAAAGCCTTTGCCAAATCAGCTTCTAACTTATCAAAAACAGGCATCCCCAGGCCAGACGGAACATTTCTTACAAGACATTCAATAACCCCGCCACAGGAGTCTCCTTGACGCTTTAATTCCTTAATCCTCTCTATCATTTCCGCTGATACCTTTTCATCAGGACATCTAACAATATTAGAATCTATTTTATTGATAGAAATCATCTCTTTATTAATATCAGAATCAATATCATGAATACGCTTTACCCAAGATAGTATTTCAGTGTTACAGAAGTTTTTTAATAATTGTTTTGCTACAGCACCAGCGGCTACTCTCCCAATTGTTTCTCTGGCAGATGCTCTTCCACCTCCAGAACTTGCCTGAATTCCATATTTGAGATGATATGTACCATCTGCATGAGAAGGTCTAAATACTTGCTCCAGATTATTATAATCTCCTGGTCTTTGATCCTTGTTTCTTACCAACATCGCTATTGGAGTTCCAAGTGTTAAACCTTCCTTTATGCCACTTAATATTTCGATTTTATCTTCTTCATTTCTTGGTGTTGTAATAATACTTTGTCCTGGTCTACGCCTATCTAATTCATTTTGTATCAGCGCCTCATCTATTTTTAACTTTGGGGGACATCCATCAAGGATAACTCCTACTCCACCACCATGTGATTCTCCAAAAGTACTTACACGAAAAATTTTTCCAAAACTACTACTCATAAAAATATCAAATGTTTTATCTATATATAAACATTATATGAAACCAATTGAAAATTAAACAAAAAAAAGCCCCCAAAAAGGGGGCTTGAAATTTAAAGAACTTTAAGCTTAACCGATAGCTGGAGCTGAAAGAGCTACTGTTGTAGACTCAGCTGCTGCTAGATCAAGTGGGAAGTTGTGAGCGTTACGCTCGTGCATTACTTCCATACCTAGGTTTGCTCTGTTAAGAACGTCACCCCATGTAGGAACAATCTTACCGTTTGCATCAACAACTGACTGGTTGAAGTTGAAACCGTTAAGGTTGAATGCCATTGTGCAGATACCCATTGAAGTTAACCATACACAAACAACTGGGAATACAGCTAGGAAGAAGTGAAGACTTCTGCTGTTGTTGAAACTTGCATATTGGAAGATCAAACGACCGAAGTAGCCATGAGCTGCAACGATGTTGTATGTTTCTTCTTCTTGTCCGAACTTGTAACCATAGTTCTGAGATTCTGTCTCAGTTGTTTCTCTGATTAGAGATGAAGTAACAAGTGAACCATGCATAGCTGAGAATAAAGATCCTCCGAACATACCAGCAACACCAGCCATGTGGAATGGGTGCATAAGAATGTTGTGCTCTGCTTGGAAAACGAACATAAAGTTGAATGTTCCAGATATACCTAAAGGCATTCCGTCAGAGAATGAACCTTGACCGAATGGGTATACAAGGAATACTGCGAAAGCTGCTGAAACTGGTGCAGAGTATGCAACACAGATCCATGGACGCATACCTAGACGGTATGAAAGCTCCCACTGTCTTCCCATGTATGCTGAAATACCAATTAGGAAGTGGAAAATTACAAGCTGGTAAGGACCACCGTTGTATAACCACTCATCTACAGTAGCTGCTTCCCAAATTGGGTAGAAGTGTAGACCAATAGCGTTAGAAGATGGAACAACTGCACCTGAGATGATGTTGTTTCCATATAGGAATGAACCAGCAACTGGCTCTCTAATTCCGTCGATGTCTACTGGTGGTGCTGCGATGAATGCAACGATGAAGCAAGCCGCTGCTGTAAGTAGGCATGGGATCATTAAGACGCCGAACCAACCAACATAAATTCTGTTGTTAGTTGATGTTACCCACTCACAAAACTGTGGCCAACCTTTTAACAGCGAAGAACGCTGCTGCTGAATAGTTGTCATGAGTTCGTAAAGTATGTCTCTAAATTGAGACGTGTAAATAAAAACGGAAATAATATTCCGCTTCGAAGATTTTAGACCAAAATCGCTAAAAATGTGTAAATATTTTTTCTTTAAGTAAACTTATTTTTTATAAAATAAAAGAAAAGAACTTCTATGTCTTAATATTTTCTTTGTTATTGAGGATTAAACTTGGTAATAATTGAATGGCTTTTTAATGGAAAAAGATCGAGAGAGGTGGTTTCCTTAAGAGAGGCTAAACATAGAAGACTGCAATTAGAGGCTTTTGGAGCTGTTATTTATTGGAGCGAAAGAATTTAGCTTTTTATGGTTTTAGAGTTGGCAAAAAAAATAAATGTATTGAATATTAGATAAACTTATCTATTAAATAAAAAATCCTTATTAATTTTCAGCAATTTATTGTTCTGGTTTCTTAATTTAAAGGCTTTCAAACTCATAAACCCATTGATTATTGGAAAAAATTACTTCTTTCTTTGTATAGCTCATCGCAATTTTTTTTTCCTTATAAGCAACTTCGCCGATAAAAACCGGCCAAACCAACTCATCTCCTCCATATTCATGAATTAACCCTTGGCTATCAAGAAATAGTGGATCTCCTCTTTTAATCAACTTCCAATCTTGGTTTATTCTCTGAGGATGAATTAACCCATCAATATTTCCTTTTTCATCTCTTGGATAATCTATACTCCCTTGATGAACGTGAACAACCAATTCCTTTGGAAGTTCAATAAGATTTTTTTTCAATTTATCTATCTCTTCCCTTAAAGATCTAAGTATTATTAAGAATCTATTTATGATGTTTGAATCATAGAAATTTTGTGCGACAGCTCCTATTTCAATGACTAAACCACATGGCCAAGCTTCTACAAGAAAGCCTGTTTGGGCATTATCTTTTTCGTGTAAATAAATAGGCAACCCAAATTTGTTCTGCAGTAATGCAGCCAAACAAAAATCTTTGAATCTCCTCCCATATAAAACAATGCTTGTTCCCATATTTGCAGTAGTAGTATGCAAATCGATTGCGATTTGACAGGGCTTAGATCCGTCAATTCCAAATTCATCGACTAAAAAATTGGCTCTATTAGTTTCATAAAAGTTATTACTATGTTGGTCATAATTCTCAATTTCTTTAAACGATCTATTTAAATCTACATCTATATACCTGCACCCTTTTTCATAGGCAACAGGATTACCTATGATGTATTCGTACTCAACACCATGACTTAAACTATTTTCCTCTCTATTTAATTGCTTAACAGCCCAGATAGGATTAATTTCATTCCCATGAGTGCCTGAAACAATAAGTATTCTTTTAATTGTCATTTTTTCTTTAAAAATAGAATTTTATGCAAAATAAATACCTAATTAAGGCCTCCAAAAAATTCTGGTTTTGGTTTTGGACCCAATTAATGAATGGTTTCGCACCATCAGACTTACATGGTAATTATAAAAGGCCTAAAGGTATAACAATTGATAGTGAATACGAAATTAATAATGAAAATGGACAAATTTATTTGTTGGTAGGGAATTCTTGTCCATGGTGTCAAAGAACTTTACTAATACACGAAATAAAAAATTTATCTAAGAAAGTTAAAGTTATTTTTTTAAAAGCAGATGTTGAGCATGGCGAATGGATTTTCAAAACAAAGATTAATGGATGTATAAGACTTTCTGAACTCTACAAAAAAGCTAATAAAAAGATAATTTTTAGAGCGACATTACCTCTTTTAATTACTTTTATAAAAGATGAAGTAAATATTTTGTCTAACGAAAGTTCCCAAATAGTAAGACTACTCAATTCAATAAAAATTGAATCGAGAAATCCGACATTAATCATCAATGATTGTAATCAAAAAATTTTAAATTTTATTAATAACAACATTAATGATGGCGTATATAGATGTGGTTTCGCCAGAAACCAGTCAGCGTACGAAAAAGCAAGTCAAAATCTTTTTGCAGCTATAAATGAAGTTGACAATTTACTACATAAAAATAAAGGTAACTGGATATTGGGAGAAGATTTAAGCTACGCAGATATTTACCTTTTTCCAACGCTCATAAGATGGGAATTAGTATATAGCAAACTTTTCAAATGTACTGAACAAGAACTATCAAGTTTCGAAAAAATTATTGAATGGAGATTAAAATTCTTTAAATTATCTAATGTTTATCGGACATGCTTCGACGATGAATGGAAAAAAGATTACTACAGAGCTTTATTCCCTTTAAATCCAAATCAACTAATACCAGTTTTACCATCGCTAAGGGAAATTATGAAATTAGGCTCTTAAAAAATGCATAAATCAATTTCAAAAAAAAATGATGTTGTAATGAACACTTATTTAGTTCATAGATAATGCAATTTCATTAGAAATTAACTATGTTATGTATGTCTACTAAAGTACGAAAAAGCTTAAAATGAAATCCATTGACGAACACATCCAAAAAGATCAATCGGAAATCGAATCTGCAAAAGCAGAGGGCAATCTTCCAAAGGTCAGACATTTAACTGAAGAGCTAAAAGAACTCGAAGAATATAAGGATCATCATCCAGAGGATAAACATGACCCTAACGCTTTAGAACTATTCTGCGATGCAAACCCTGATGAACCAGAATGTCTTGTTTATGATGATTAAGTTTTCTTTTGAGAAATAAACCACAAAAAAGGGCTTTAAAGCCCTTTTTTTTATTTGTTAAATACTTTTATTAGTAATCTCTATTAAAGTCAGATGGACTTCCTGTTAGCGAACATACAACCGACTCCTCATTTTTCATTTCCTTGACTTCAACGATTGGTCTTCCCATTTTCTTTAGAACCT
This sequence comes from uncultured Prochlorococcus sp., assembly GCA_902596585.1. Classification (GTDB taxonomy): domain Bacteria; phylum Cyanobacteriota; class Cyanobacteriia; order PCC-6307; family Cyanobiaceae; genus Prochlorococcus_A. The sequence goes on along the minus strand of CACJUL010000010.1, from coordinate 22,890 downwards.
CAATATCTTGAATGGTTTGACATCTAGCAATTATTTTTCCTTGCTGATCAAAGCAACTATAGAAATTCATTTTTTATTTAAAGAAGTATCTTATTTATGGCTAATTTTCATTATTAAATCAAGTGTATTTTTTTACAAAAAATTTTTTAATTTAAGTTAGATCCTTTTCCATACTTCAGAAAGCAGTGAAGATAAACCTTTTTTTAAAGATGAAGAAATAACTAAAACTTTCTTTTTAGATATATCTTCTAACTTTTTTGTAATTATTTTCAAATAATCATTCTCTACGAGCTCCATTTTATTTAATACTATTATCCTCTCCTTATCTAAAAGACCTTTACCATATTTTTTTAATTCCTGCTCAATTATCTCAAAATCATGTAAAGGATTTTCTGCAATTGAATCAATTAAATGAACAAGTATCTTCGTTCTTTGAATGTGCCTTAAAAAATCATGCCCCAAACCTACTCCATCAGCTGCCCCTGATATTAATCCAGGAATATCCGCAAAAAGGCAACCATTCCCATCAATTTTTCTTACTACACCTAAATTAGGTATTAAAGTTGTGAAAGGGTAATTTGCAATTTTTGGACGGGCAGATGATAAAACGGAAATCAAAGTGCTTTTCCCAGCATTTGGAAGGCCTATAATTCCAACTTCTGCAAGAAGTTTTAGTTCTAATTGAACTTCCCATATCTCACCATCATTACCTTCAGTGAATGATTCTGGGGCTCTATTTTGATTACTTAAATAATAAGCATTACCATGTCCACCTCTTCCTCCAATAGCAATAACTAAACTCTGTTTGTCTTTAGTTAAGTCGCCTAAAATAATGCCAGTTTTAATATCCCTTATTTCTGTACCGCATGGAACTTTAAGGATTGTATCCTCACCTGAAGCTCCGGATCTCTTATTAGGACCTCCTTTGCATCCATCCTCAGCAATTATTTCACGTTTGAATTTGAAATCTAATAATGTTTGAAGATTATTATCAGCTATCAAAATTATTGAACCACCTCTGCCACCATTCCCCCCCGACGGTCCTCCAGCAGGAACGAATTTTTCTCTTCTAAATGAAACTATTCCATTTCCACCTTTTCCAGCTTTAAGAATAATGTTTGCTTGATCAATAAATTGCACTTAATAAACTTATTAAATTGTTTTCTAAGTATTTTAAATTTTATTTTATCCACGCAATACTGCAACCAGGTCCACCTTCGTTGTTAGCAGCATCTTCAATCTTATCAACATAATTCAAACCTGATAACCAATTTCTTAATCCTTTTTTTAATTTTCCTGTTCCAATTCCATGAACAATCCATATCGGCCCATGAAATTTTCTAATTTTCTCCTCAATAATTATTTCAGCTTCGTGAACTCTCAGCCCTCTTACATCAATTGTATTTTTACTCGTTCTAATTTTAGAAAAAGAAAAATCTTCTCTTGTAGACTTAATCTCAATTTTTGAACTTTTGAAATTAGGCTTTTCTCCGTTGATACCTTCAAAGTCATTTAAAGATAATGTGCTTCTAAATGATCCACATTTAACTTCGTAAAAACCACCTTTTTTATCTAAATCTACAATTTGACCAGTACTATTAAGACTTTTAATTTTCACAAAATCGCCTACCTTAGGATTCCATGATATTGACTGTTCAAATTTTCTTTGGGTTAAATGTTCCGTCTCAATTTCCTTTAATCTTTTTCCAATAATTCTTGTATCCTCTCCATTAACATTTTTATCTCTTAATTTTTTAATCAAATTTATTACCTCTTTTTTAGCGGATACAATATGTTTTGATAATTTAGACCTTTCAATTTCCTGGATTTTTTCAGCATTTATTTTTTGATATTCGTAATTTCTCTTCAGTTCATCATGTAATATTTCAGTCCTTGCAATCAGTTCTGCAGCTGCCTCTGAAGAATTTTGTTGTTTAATCCTTTCTTCCTCAAGTCCTTTAATAATAGTGTTAATATCATCAACTTCTTTTGGCTTTAGATAATTTGCAGCTTCATTGAGTATGCTTTCATCTAAACCAATTCTCTTTGAGATTGATAAAGCATTACTTCTGCCAGGAATCCCCCAGTTGAGTATATATTTTGGCTTCAAAGAATCCTCATCAAAGGCAACTGATACGTTTTCAAATCTGGAGTCATTATATTTTAGAGCCTTAATATCTCCATAATGTGTAGTTGCCAAAGTGATATCAGATTTATTTGCAAATTCTTTTAATAAAGCCATCGCAAGAGCACTTCCTTCAAGAGGATCTGTACCAGATCCAATCTCATCTAACAAAACAACTGATAATCCTTTCTTATTAACAAGTGAATCTAATATCTCTTTTATGCGAGATATATGTCCACTGAAGGTAGATAAATTTTCTTCTAATGATTGATTATCTCCTATATCCACATATATATTTGGACAAAAAGGAATAACAGGATTATTAGTTGAGGGTATTAATAATCCTGCTCTAGCCATAAGCAAAGATAAACCCAAACCTTTTAAAGCTGCAGTTTTACCTCCAGTATTTGGACCAGTTATAGCTACAACCTTAATATTTCTATTTACATGAAAATCCACAGCCACTGGGGGAGGGGATCCTTTTTTCTTATGTTCCCAAATCAATAACGGATGAGAAAAACCAATTAAAGAAATAATAGGATTTTTCTCAAACGTAGGAGTTTTGCCTCCAATCCATGTCGAATATCTTGAACGAGTTAGAGCGTTTTCTAATCTCAATAAAATAGATGCCATTTCTATAAGATTTTCTGAATTATCACTAACAACTTGTGACCATTTCTTAAGTAATTTGAATTCTTCTGCTGTGATCCTAGCCTCTAAAGAAGCAATCTTGTTACCTTTAGTTACTACACTATCAGGCTCAAAATATACTGTATTTCCTGAAGATGAAGAGTCATGAATTATGCCTTTAAAATTATCTACGTAATTAACTTTCACAGCTAAAACTGGCCTTCCATATCGATCACCAATAGTAGTATCTTGCAAATAAGCTAAATTCTTTTGAATAAATTTCTCAACTAATATTTTTCTTTCAAGTTTCTTAGATAATAATTCTTTTCTTAGAGTAGATAGTTCATTACTAGCATTGTCTGAAATCCTTCCATTAGATTCAATGCCTTTTTTAAAAATCGTTTCGATATTCTGATAGTCAATTAAATTTTTTGTAATTGATGAAATATAAGGCCTTTGTTCAAAATCTAACAAGATTTTTTTTAAATTTCTCGCTGCAGCAATTGTTTTCGCTATTTCTAATAATTCAGAAGATGAAATTACACCTCCCTTGGAACAAATTTCAATATTTCTACTAATATCAAAAACACCAGAAAAACTAATTGATTTATCTAAATTATTTTCTAGCTCATTTATTTCAACAGTTTCATTCAAAAGTCTTTTAGAAGCTTGATATTCTGCAGGAATACCAGAACTTAAAATTGCTCGTTTGCCCATTTCCGTTGAGGCGAATGAAGATAAATGCTTTTTTAATGAATTCCACTCTAAAAGGTTAAAAGATTCATCTTCTAAGGTGTTATCTGAATATGATTTTTTAGAATAACTTTTCTCTTGCATACAAAAAAAAAGAATCAAACATTCGATTGAATCCCTTCAGGAGGAACATAAAGCATCTCAAGCCAGTTTCCTTCAGTATCCTTCATATAAAAAGATGCTGTTCCATCTCTATGTTCATGTAAAGGGCCAACTTTTACACCAGAATTTTTTAAATCATTTTGAATATTTTCCACATCTTTTTTATTTTCAAAATGAAAAGCAAAGTGGGGGCCGGCAGCTTTGTAGCTAGGGCCTAACAGTGCAAGTCCATCTTTCCCTTTACCAGCTTCTAAATAAGACCAATCTTTATCGTCCCAAACTAAATTCATACCCAGCTTAATATAAAAAGATTTCGCCCTTTCGAGATTCTCTACTCTGAGTGCAATGTGACCAATCCTATTTACTCCTTGTGAAAACTTCAAAACAAAGCAGTTAATTTATTACTTACCTAAGAATAAACCAAATTTTTGTCAATAATGAGTTTTTAAGTATCCTGCAACCATTGAGAAGCATCACAAGCATGATAAGTGAGTATTAATTTTGCGCCTGCTCTTTTAAAACTAAGCAATGTTTCTAACACAATATCTTTTTCATTAATCCAGTTCTTCATAGCAGCAGACTTTACCATGGAATACTCCCCACTAACGTTGTATGCAGCAATAGGTTTATTTGAAAAAGCGCTTAATCTATAAACAATATCTAAATATGAAATTCCTGGCTTTACCATCAAAATATCAGCTCCTTCATACTGATCCAATGCAGATTCAATTAAAGCCTCTTTTGAATTGGCAGGATCCATTTGATAAGTAGACTTATTATCTGGAATTATTTTCTTACTATTTTCCCTAGGAGCCGAATCTAAAGCAGTTCTAAATGGACCATAATAAGCAGATGAATATTTTGCAGTGTAACTAATAATACCTACATCACTAAATCCTTGACTATCAAGAGCAGTTCTGATTGCTCCAACTCTCCCATCCATCATGTCGCTAGGGCCTATAAAATCTGCACCAGCTCTTGCTTGTGTTAAAGCTTGTTTTTTTAAAATTTCGATTGTTTCGTCGTTCAATATTTTCCCAGTTTCATCAACTAATCCATCATGACCATCACAAGAGTATGGGTCCAAGGCAACATCTGTCATTATTGCCATTTCTGGAACCTCTTTTTTAAGTATTCGAATAGCTTTAGGTATCAAACCGTCTTCATTAAAACATTCTGCTCCATCTTCAGTCTTTAAGCTATCATTGATTTTTGGAAAAAGAACCACACACCTTATTCCCAATTCCCATGCCCTAGTAACCTCATTTATTAAGCCATTCATATCCCATCTATAAGTTCCGGGCATTGCTGAAATTTCCTCTTTAAAATCTTTTTCATGAATAAATAATGGGTATATAAAGTCCGATGCCATTAGATGGTTTTCTCTAACCATTTCTCTAATTGCCTCAGTTCTTCTTAATCTTCTTGGACGAATAATCGAATTCATTTGAATATGATTTAAATTTAAAAATATTTATCTAATACATTAATCGCTTGCCTGACACATAAATCAATCAGAGACTACTTTTGTTCAGGAAAATTAACTAAAATTTATTAAATAAGAGAAAAAAAAGTTACAAAAATATTTTGCACAAACTTCATTTTTCACAAATTTACGTCATTAAGAGATATTATCTTCTAGTTAAGTGTTTATTTTAAGGAGAGCATCTTTGAAAATAATTAATGGATTTCATCTGAAAAATGTAAGAGGCGATATTCTTGGAGGCATCACAGCCGCAGTAGTGGCTTTACCTCTCGCTCTTGCTTTTGGTAATGCTGCATTAGGACCTGGCGGAGCAATTTATGGACTATATGGAGCAGTAGTAGTTGGTTTCTTAGCAGCACTATTCGGCGGAACACCTGCTCAAGTTAGTGGCCCTACAGGCCCCATGAGTGTAACTGTTGCAGGTGTAGTAGCAGGCTTAGCAGCAGTAGGGGTTCCAAGAGATCTTTCTGCAGGACAAATTTTACCTTTGGTGATGGCAGCGGTAGTCATTGGCGGCTTACTGCAAATATTATTTGGGATTCTAAAACTAGGTAAATACATTACTTTAGTTCCATATTCGGTTGTTTCAGGATTTATGTCTGGTATTGGAGTAATAATCATTGCGCTTCAGATTGGACCATTACTTGGAATTAGCACTCGAGGTGGAGTAGTCGAATCTTTAACTACTGTATTTTCAAATTTCCAGCCCAATGGTGCTGCTATTGGAGTAGCAATAATGACACTAGGTATAGTATTTCTTACTCCTAGAAAAATAAGTCAGTGGGTTCCTTCTCCTCTCTTGGCCCTACTGATAGTTACCCCAATATCAATATTAATATTTGGAGATGGAGCTATTGATAGAATTGGAGAAATTCCAAGGGGAGTTCCATCTTTAAATTTCCCAAGTTTTAATCAATATTTCCCAATTATTTTCAAAGCAGGATTAGTACTAGCAGTACTTGGCGCAATTGACTCCTTACTAACATCTCTAGTAGCAGATAATATCTCTCAAACAAAACATAATTCTGATAGAGAACTCATTGGTCAAGGAATAGGAAATGCTGTTGCAGGACTTTTTTCAGGCTTACCTGGAGCAGGAGCAACCATGAGAACAGTTATAAATGTTAAATCTGGAGGATCAACTCCTATTTCTGGTATGGTTCACTCGGTTGTGTTATTGATAGTTTTAGTTGGTGCAGGACCTTTAGCTGAGCAAATTCCAACTGCATTGCTAGCAGGAATTCTCATAAAAGTAGGTCTAGATATTATTGATTGGGGATTCTTGAGGAGGGCTCACAAATTATCATTAAAAACATCAGTAGTAATGTATGGAGTACTTTTAATGACTGTTTTTTGGGATTTAATTTGGGCAGTTTTAGTAGGTGTATTCATAGCAAATATGCTCACTATTGATTCAATAACCGAAACTCAACTAGAAGGTATGGATGAGGATAATCCTTTATCAGATGATGATCAAGCTAAAAACGCATTACCTGCTGATGAAAAAGCACTGCTAGATAGATGTTCAGGTGAGGTAATGCTATTTAGACTTAAAGGACCACTTAGTTTTGGAGCAGCTAAAGGCATATCTGAGAGAATGATGCTTGTAAGAAACTATAAAGTTTTGATATTAGATATCACTGATGTACCACGACTTGGAGTTACTGCGACTCTGGCAATAGAGGATATGATGCAAGAAGCAAAAAATAATTCCAGAAAAGCATTTGTTGCTGGTGCTAATGAAAAAGTAAAAGATAGATTAGCTAAGTTTGGAGTTGAAGGCATTATTGAAACAAGAAAAGAAGCTTTAGAAACTGCTCTAAATGAAATAGCCTAATAATTTATGGAAATAAATCCAATTCTGCAAAATGTATTAGCCCCGCCAGTTCTTTTCTTTTTGATTGGAGCAATATCAGTACTCTTTAAATCTGATTTAGAAATACCAGCTCCATTACCTAAACTCTTCTCCCTATATCTGCTACTAGCTATTGGTTTTAAAGGAGGTATAGAGATACAGAAAAGTGGTTTTACAGATCAAGTATTGCCTACTTTAAGTGCTGCAATACTGATGTCACTTGTGATCCCGCTGATTGGATTTTTAATTTTAAGATTTAAGTTTGATGTCTTTAATTCAGCCGCAATAGCAGCAGCATACGGATCAATTAGTGCTGTTACATTTATTTCCGCAGAAAGTTTTTTGGAAAGTCAAAAAATAGCCTTTGATGGGTTTATGGTTGGTGCCTTAGCTTTAATGGAATCTCCTGCGATAATTGTTGGATTATTACTTGTGAAATTTGCAGCTCCCCAAAATAGACCAAAATCAAGAAAAATGCATGTAAGCGCAATACTACACGAATCACTTTTGAATGGATCAGTTTATTTATTGCTCTCAAGCTTAATTGTAGGATTTCTCACTGCTTCCAGTAATCCCTCAGGGATTGCAAAAATGGAGCCTTTTACTGGACAATTATTCTATGGAGCAGAATGCTTCTTCTTGTTAGATATGGGAATAGTCGCTGCTCAAAGATTACCGAGACTGAAGAATGCGGGTTCGTTTTTGATTGGCTTTGCTATTTTTATGCCTTTGTTTAACGCATTTATTGGTGTTTTCGTTGCAAGATTTTTATCTTTAGGACCTGGCAACGCACTTTTATTTGTGGTTTTATGTGCAAGCGCCTCTTATTTAGCAGTTCCTACAGCAATGAGGATGACAGTTCCAGAAGCTAAATCTAGTTATTATATTTCAACTACACTTGGTCTAACTTTCCCATTCAATATAGTTCTTGGCATTCCCATATATATGAGTTTAGTAAATAGCATTATCCCATTTTCCCCTTTATAAAAATGAAAAGATTAGACTTGATATTTAGTGAAAGAGAACTAGATGCAATCATTAAAACATTAGAAAAAGCTAATGTTCCTGGATATACAGTTATGAAACACGCTACAGGCAGAGGGCCTGAAAGAGTTGTTACTGAAGATATGGAATTTACAGGATATGGATCAAATGCTCATGTGATTGTTTTCTGTGAGCAAGAATTAATAGATAAAATGAGAGATAACATCAGGGAGGATTTGAGTTATTACGGAGGAGTTGCTTATATTTCTGAAGCAACACCCCTTTAAGTCAAAGAAGAGATATTTATTTTAAGAATGAATCCAATCTACTCTTATATTTTTTCTACTATTTAGATATCTATCAATTGACATTGCGGCAATACATCCATCAGAAGCCGCAACAACTGCTTGCTTAAATGGTGTATTTCTTATATCTCCTATAGCCCATACTCCATCAGAGTTTGTAGACATAAAGTCGTCAACAATAACTCCTCCGTCTTCTTTTAAAGCAATTTGATCACCTAGAAAATCAGTAATCGGCTTTGAACCACTCATGTAGACAAAGACTCCATCTAAATTCAAATTGATAGGATTCTCTTCTTGCTTATTTTTTACAACCACTCCATTAACACCCATATCATCGCCCAATATTTCCAATAATCTTGTTCTGCTCCAATGTTTTATATTTGAATTATCCATCAATTCCATAGCTTCTTCATTATCTGATTTAGGATCACTTGATGTAATCCAATGCACTGTTGATGCGAATTTAGTTAGAACAGTTGCCTCTTCAATTGCCTCCTTGTTCACTCCAACAACTGCAACTTCCCTATTTTTATAAAAAGCCCCATCACATGTAGCACAATAACTTACTCCTTTGCCAAGAAAATCTGCTTCACCCTTAAATGATGCTGGTCTACCCATAGCTCCACTTGCGAGTACAAGTGCTTTAGCTTTGAAAGTGCCTTCGGGTGTATAAACCATTTTCCATTCCCCACTAGCTTCTATCCCAAACACTTGTGCTCTTCTATAGTCTGTGCCGTATTGTACAGCCTGCTCTCTCATAAGAGTAAGTAATTTCTCCCCACTTATATCAACCGGAACACCTGGATAATTAGCTATTTGATGTGTTATTGCTAAAGCGCCAACAGATGGATTTTTATCTAAAATGACAGTCTTTAAGTTTGAACGAGATGTATAAAGTGCGCAAGTACATCCTGCCGGACCTCCTCCGATAATAACTACATCTGACTCAATGATTTCCAATTTAGTAAAACTCCTTTTAAAATTTGATTAGATGAGTTTTTGGTTAGACAATTTCTTTTTTTAAGTATCTACCCTATAGGTATAAGTTAAGAGAAAAAAAAGAAAAAAGCATAATATAGAAACAAACTTACATAGGAAAGATAAAAATTTAATTATCAAAACTATCAGTTACCTGATATGTTACGTATTGATCTATTATTAGACTATATCGAAAAATCAATTGCCGTAGAAACATTATATTTTTCATGACCAACTCCGATTATCTTTTAAAAGCTGCTATTAAAAAAGTAAGTGAAAAATTAAACGAGATCTTGGTTGAAAAAATTGAAGAAGTAACAAATATTGCACAGGATGCTCCAGAAATTCTCAAAAAAGAATTTGATAGTTTGAGAGAATCCATAATCGAAGAAGCCTCAAGACTGGAGAAAAACGAAAATATTCAAGAAAATTATTCCACAAATACTCATCAAGATTCCAAAATTAAAAAAGCTTTAAATGAAATTGAGAGTATTAATGAGCAAATTGATCTTTTCAATAAATTAATAAATAATCAAATTAAATGAGTTATCAAATTCTTCATTATCGTTTTAAAAAATTGAAGAGGTCCTTTCTTATTTGGATAACTCTGATTTCGCTTTTAATAAATTTGTGGATAGATAATATTAGATTTACAATTTTCCAAACTAAGAGCAATGAAAAAAGTAGGGTCCAAATTAAAAGAGCTAGGTGGTTTACAAATCAATTAATAAAGCTTGGTTCAGCATTTATTAAGATTGGACAATTATTATCAGCGAGACCTGATTTAATTCCTAATACCTGGATACAGGAATTGTCTAAATTACAGGATCAGGTTCCTAATTTTTCATTTGCGCAAGTTGAAGAAACTATAAGAGAAGAATTAGGACCAAAGTTTAATGAAATAGATCAAATAATATATGATCCGGTTGGATCAGCATCGCTAGCTCAGGTTCATAGGGCGACTTTAAAAGATGGTAAGAAAGTAGTATTTAAAGTTCAAAGACCTAATTTAAAAGAATTGTTTATTATTGATCTGGGCATAATGCAAAAAATAGCAGGATTCTTGCAGAAAAATAAGAATTGGAGTAGAGGTAGAAACTGGGTTGAGATTGCTAGAGAATGTAGGAAAGTTCTCATGAAAGAGCTTGATTTTAATTGTGAAGCACAATATGCCGCAAGATTTAGACAGCAATTTCTTGATGATGAAAATGTTGAAGTTCCTGAAGTAATTTGGGATATGAGCAGCGAAAAAGTGCTTTGCTTAAGTTATCTAGAAGGAATAAAAATAAGCGATTTAGAAAAATTACAATCACAAGCAATTGATTTACCTAAAATTGCAGAAATAGGTGCCATCAGCTATCTAAAACAATTAGTAAATTACGGTTTTTTTCATGCAGATCCTCATCCTGGGAATCTAGCAGTTTCAAATGAAGGAAAATTGATTTTTTATGATTTTGGAATGATGGGCAATATTTCAAATAATCTTCAAGCAAGATTAGGGGGGATGGTTAAGGCTGCTGCTTTAAGAGACGCCTCATCACTTGTTAGTCAATTACAACAAGCTGGGCTAATTTCAAAAGATATTGATGTAGGACCAGTCAGAAGATTAGTCAGATTAATGCTTAAAGAAGCCTTAACTCCACCATTTAGTTCAAATATTATTGAAAAATTATCTGGAGATTTATACGAACTTGTTTATGAAACACCATTTCAACTGCCAGTAGATTTAATCTTTGTGATGAGAGCTTTATCAACTTTTGAAGGAGTTGGTAGAATGCTCGATCCAGGGTTTAACCTTGTATCAGTTACCAAGCCTTATTTAATAGAACTTATGACTTCAAATAATCAAACTCCAAACGATTTAATTAACCAATTTGGAAGGCAAGTAGGTGAACTAGGATCGAAAGCTGTTGGAATTCCCAAAAGAATAGATGAAAGTTTAGAAAGATTAGAGCAGGGCGATTTACAATTGCAAATAAGAATGGGAGAGTCTGATAGGCAATTCAGAAAAATGTTTACTGCTCAAAAAACATTGGGCCATTCAATTCTTATAGGAAGTTTATCAATTGCATCCGCCTTACTAGTAACAAATAAACAAAACAATTTTGCATTGTTGCCACTTTTTTTTGCACTACCAATCAGTATTGATTGGATAAAATGCCAATTAAGTATGAGAAAAGGCTCACGTTTAGAAAAACTTAAGCGCTAAAAACTATATATTTTTGGGACCTAAACCTAAAGCTCCAGCGAATCTTGCTTGATTCCCCAATTCCTCCTCAATTTTTAAAAGCCTATTGTATTTTGCAATCCTTTCACTCCTACTCAAAGATCCAGTCTTGATCTGACCCGATCTTGTGGCTACAGATAAATCAGCAATTGTTGTATCTTCAGTCTCACCACTTCTATGACTAATAACACTTGTGAAACCGGATATTTTAGCCAACTCAATAGCTTCCAAAGTTTCAGTTAATGTTCCAATTTGATTTACCTTTATCAGAATCGAATTAGCAGATTTTTCCATAATCCCTTTCCTTAACCTTTCTGTATTTGTAACGAATAAATCATCACCTACAAGCTGCACTTTATTTCCTAATTCTCTGTTTAATTCTGACCAACCTTCCCAATCATCCTCTGCTAAACCATCTTCTATTGAAACTATTGGATAATTAGAAACTAATTTCGAAAGATATGAAATCATTTCAGAACTAGTTAAACTTTTCCCTTCATATTTATAAATACCATCACTATAAAATTCAGTACTAGCAGCATCTAATGCTAAAGATACCTGTTCACCAGGCTTAAATCCTGCTTTTTGGATTGCTTCTAATAATAAGTCCCCTGCTTCTTCGCTTGATGACAAATTAGGTGCAAATCCACCCTCATCACCTACGGCAGTAGATAGACCTTTTTTATCAAGTAATGATTTTAATGAGTGAAAAATTTCAGTACCCATTCTTAATGACTCACGAAAATTATTAACTCCATGTGGGACAAGCATAAATTCCTGAAAATCTAGACTATTTGGTGCATGCGCACCACCATTTATTACATTCATCAATGGGACTGGAAGAAGATTGGATAATGGATCTCCAAGATACCTATATAGGGGCATTTCTAAAGCATTTGCTGATGCTCTGGCAGTTGCAAGACTTACTGCAAGGATTGAATTTGCTCCAAGGCTAGACTTATTAGAAGTTCCATCAATTTCAATCATTAATTTATCTACTACAGTTTGATCTAAAGCAGACAAACCACATAAAGCCGGTGATATTGTTTCATGAATTTTATTAACAGCATTCAAAACACCTTTTCCCATATATTTTGAACCACCATCTCTCAATTCATGTGCTTCATGAGCGCCAGTGCTTGCTCCACTAGGAACAATTGCTTTACCACTTGCTCCACATTCCAAAAACACTTCTGCCTCTACAGTTGGATTACCTCTTGAATCAAGGACTTGTCTTGCTTCAATAGTATCAATAAGAAAATCAATAGTTTCTTTCACAATTTAATTATTACTATTTAAATCCTATTAATAGCTGAACTATTTGGCTAATATCTGAAATATATATGTTAACCAAATATAATTTATTTATTTAAGAACAACTTAGATATTAGTTGCCGATTGAATTAATTTAAAAAGTCGCACAAAACCTATAAAAAGGATATTTTTCAAATTCATCTTACAATTTGAAAATTATTGGATGATTATTAATACAGAATCTACTTAGAATAGTAATTAATAATCAACTATATTTTTTATAGTTTATGAGAGAAACACTTACATCCAGTCCTGAACTTTTTAGCGATATCAGTTGGAATCTTCTTTTATTAGGGGAAGAAACTGCAAAAAAATGGAATCATAGCGAATTCAATATTGAACACATAATTCATACATTGTTCTCATCAAGTGATTTCTTTGCTTTTATTGAAAAATTATCAATCGATCAAGATACAGTTTTAGACATAACAGAAGATTTTTTAGAAGAGACACCAATAAATGAGTCAAATACTTTGACTATCGGAGAAGATTTAGAAATTTTATTAGACAATGCGAATCAGATTAAAATTTCATGGGGATCAAGATTAATAGAAATCCCGCATTTACTAATTGCTCTTGGGAGGGATTTAAGAATTGGAAATTATGTTTTTGAAGAAGGCAATCTTTCAATTGAAAAATTAGAGGAAGAATTAAAGTTTTTCCCAAATCTTAATCAATCAAAAGATTCTTTTAATTATGAGAACGAAATTGAGATAAATAATCAATCTAATTTTTACTCAGACGAAGAGACTTTAGTTAAAGAGAAAAAATTTGAAAAAGCAATTGTTCCATTACCCAAAAGTGAACTTCAAATTGAAACCAAAAAACATGTTGGGAAAGATGAAAATGCTCTTTCAATTTATGGAAAAGATTTAACAGAATCAGCTAAAAAAGGTTTACTAGATCCCGTTTTGGGAAGAGAAAATGAGATCAATAATTTAATGAGGGTACTCTGTAGAAGAAACAAAAATAATCCTATACTTATTGGGAATCCTGGCGTTGGTAAAACCTCAATTGCAAAATTACTTGCGCAACTAATTGTAGACAAAAAAGTTCCTAATTCGCTAAAAGACTTGAAAATTATTTCACTTGACTTAGGAGCACTAGTCTCTGGGACAAAATTTAGAGGCCAACTAGAGGAACGACTAAGCTTAATAATGCAGGAACTAAACAATCCAAGCCAAGGAATGATTCTATTTATTGATGAAATTCACTCAATATTAAGTTCTGACAGATCTTCCACCGACATTAGTAACATCTTAAAACCTTTACTATCTGAGGGAGAACTTAGATGTATCGGTACAACAACACCTGAGAAATTTCGTGAAACTATTGAAAAAGATCAGGCATTGAATAATTGCTTTCAAAAGATAGCTGTTAATGAACCTTCAGTAGAATTAAGCGCAAGAATACTACAAGGTATCAAAAAGAAATATGAATCCCATCATGGCATAAAAATTTCTGAAGAGGCTGTAAACTATTCTGCAAAATTGGCCGACAGATACATCAGCGATAAATGTCTTCCTGATAAAGCAATAGATTTAATTGATGAAGCAGCTGCACAGTTAAAAATCGAATCTAATAATAAGCCTCCAATAATAATCCAACAAGAAAACAAACTTCATACTATTAATGAAAAGCTGAATAATTTGAAAGGTGAAAATATCGAAGCTCAAGAAAAACTTTTGAATATAAGAAAAGAAACAGAGGCAAAATTGAACGTTCTTTTGGACAATTGGAATAATTTGCGGGAAGAAATGGAGCAATTATCTTTTTTAATGAAAGAAGAAGATAAGATAACCAAACAAATTAAAGATAAATCAAATTTCGAAATCGGAAATGATCTGAATTATTTAGAAAATCTTGAAAAAGAGTTAAGCGAAATAGAAAATGAAATACAAACAGTTGAAGAGAACTTTAATAAAATAAAGAAAAATAGAAATTTTCCATATAAATATCAAGTTGAACCTGATGACATTGCCGATGTTATCTCAAAAATCACAGGTATTCCAATTACTAAAGTGGTTTCAAATGAACGTAAGAAATTAGTCAATCTAGAAACAGAACTAAGTGAAAAAGTTATTGGGCAAGAAAAAGCCATAGAAGCAGTTTCTGCTGCAATTAGAAGAGCTCGCGTTGGCATGAAAAGTCCTAAAAGACCTATTGGATCTTTTTTATTTATGGGTCCTACAGGTGTTGGCAAAACAGAATTAGCAAAATCTCTTGCAACAGCTTTATTTGATGAAGAAGACGCACTTTTAAGATTAGATATGAGTGAATATATGGAGAAAAATGCCGTAGCAAGACTTTTGGGAGCTCCTCCAGGTTATGTTGGTTATGAAGAGGGAGGTCAATTAACTGAAGCTATAAGACGTAAACCCTATTCAGTAATACTTCTTGATGAGATAGAAAAAGCACATACAGAAGTATTTAATATTCTCTTACAAGTCCTAGATGAAGGAAGATTAACGGACTCTCAAGGAAGAACAGTAGACTTCAAAAATACCGTAATCATTATGACAAGTAACCTAGCTGGTAAATCTATACTGGAGTATTCAAAAAAGATTTCTAAAAGTGAGGGAAAGTTAGAAAAAGATCAACAAACTCTTGATGATTCTATCAATAAAACATTGTCTTCAATTTTTAGACCAGAATTTTTAAATAGAATTGATGAAGTAGTAAAGTTTAATCCATTATCTATAGATGAACTTCAAAAAATAATTATTTTACAAACAGAAGATTTAAAAAACCTACTTCTCGAACAGAAAATAAATATCACTATAGATAAAAAAGTTATCAATAAAATTGCAACTGATTCTTACGAACCTGAATATGGTGCTAGGCCACTTAGCAGAGAACTTAGAAGACAGATAGAAAATCCCTTAGCTGCAAAACTTCTAGAGGTTAACTTTAAAAACAAAAAAAATATCACAATTAAACTTAACCCCGCAAAAAAAAATGAGATTATTTTCAACCCTAGCTGAGGAGTGAATCTATAAGCTAAAATAAAAGAAAGCTTAAAATTTAAAGCTTATTACAATAAATCTTGTGACAAGTCCAACTACTAATAAAGAACCTCTCAAAAAGAATTCCTCTGCGATAGAAGAGCCTAAAAAAAAGAATAATTTTTTTAGTTCTACTTACAATGAGCTTAAACTTGTAGTATGGCCCAACAAACAACAACTTTTTAGTGAATCAGTAGCGGTTATAATTATGGTAACCTTTTCTGCGGCAGCCATAGCCTCTGTCAGCAGATTCTATGGATGGGCAGCCTCTCAAATTTTTGGTTGAATTATCCCTGAATATCCATTTTTATAAATACCCTAATAAACTTCCAGAAAAAAATGAGTAATGAATTGACTACAAACCTTGCTTCTTCAAAAGCAAATACTAGTATCGCGAGATGGTATGCAGTTCAAGTAGCATCAAGCTGTGAAAAAAAAGTAAAAGCGACCCTTGAGCAGAGATCAGTAACTTTAGGTGTTAATAATCGTATTATTGAAATTGAAATTCCGCAGACTCCTGGAATTAAATTAAAAAAAGATGGAAGTAGACAAACTACTGAAGAAAAAGTTTTTCCAGGATATGTCCTCGTAAGAATGATTTTGGATGAGGATACAATGATGGCTGTAAAAAGTACTCCAAATGTAATTAACTTTGTTGGTGCTGAGGATGGTAGAGGGAGCGGAAGATCACGAGGTCACATAAAACCTCGACCATTATCCAGACAAGAAGTTAATAGGATCTTTAAGCGCGCATCAGAGAAAAAGGCTGTAATCAAGTTAGATATTGAAGAAAAAGATAGAATCATTGTAACTAGTGGTCCATTCAAGGATTTCCAGGGAGAAGTTATAGAAGTTTCTGGGGAAAGAAATAAATTAAAAGCATTACTTTCAATATTTGGGCGCGAGACTCCTGTAGAATTAGAATTCTCCCAAATCAATAAACAAAACTAATTTCTAATTGTTCTTGTTTATCGAGTAAAATAATGATTTTCTACCCCAGCTTAAATTCTCAAATCTAATGGCAAAAAAAATTGTTGCAGTTATTAAGCTTGCTCTACAAGCAGGCAAAGCAAATCCTGCTCCTCCTGTAGGGCCAGCTTTAGGACAACATGGTGTCAATATTATGGCATTTTGCAAAGAATACAATGCAAGGACACAAGAAAAAGCAGGTTTTGTAATTCCAGTTGAGATTTCTGTTTTTGAAGATAGAAGCTTTACTTTTATTACTAAAACACCTCCTGCCTCTGTCTTAATAACAAAAGCAGCGGGAATAGAGAAAGGATCAGGTGAATCCGCAAAAGGCTCCGTTGGGAATATAAGTAAAGCCCAACTAGAAGAAATAGCCAAAACTAAGCTTCCTGATCTAAACTGTTCTAGTGTTGAATCAGCAATGAAAGTAATTGAGGGTACAGCTCGTAATATGGGCGTATCTATTACTGATTAAGTTCAATTCAAAATTACTAACTATTTAGGGGAGGTTATATATTAACCGTTTGAACCCAAAATCACTATGAAAAAACTATCAAAAAGAATGGCGGCTCTATCAACTAAGATAGAAGATCGCATTTATGCTCCACTAGATGCTCTTGGTATTATCAAGGAAAATGCCAACGCTAAATTTGATGAAACTATTGAAGCGCATATACGTTTAGGTATTGATCCAAAATATACTGATCAACAACTAAGGACCACAGTTGCTCTACCACATGGTACTGGCCAAAGTATCAAAATTGCAGTAATCACAAGCGGTGAAAATGTATCTAAAGCAAAGTCTGCTGGTGCAGATTTATTTGGAGAAGAAGACCTTGTGGAAAGCATCAATAAAGGAAATATGGAATTTGATCTACTTATCGCAACTCCAGATATGATGCCTAAGGTTGCAAAATTAGGACGAGTTTTAGGACCTAGAGGTTTAATGCCGAATCCTAAAGCTGGAACAGTAACTAATGATATTGCTAATGCAATAAAAGAGTTCAAAGCCGGTAAGCTCGAATTTAGAGCTGATAAAGCGGGTATCGTTCATGTCCGATTTGGAAAAGCAAGTTTCACAAAAGAGGCGTTATTTGACAACTTAAAAACTTTACAAGAATCAATTGATAAAAATAAACCAAGTGGAGCCAAAGGAAAATATTGGAAAAGTTTTTATGTTACTTCCACCATGGGTCCCTCTGTTCAAGTAGATATAAATGCTGTACAGGATTATCAACCTGAAGGTTAACCCTCTGTAGTATAATTGTTATTGCAATAATACGGCCAAAGAAAGTAGGTTGATTTAGTTATTCTAAATTTTTAATTCCTGCCGAGGATTCGTCTTAAATTATTTCTTTTTGGATCTAATAAAAGCGGCCTCTTCACAAAGAACTTTGCCGCATTTCCTGCTCTCCCTAAATTACGATCCAAAAAAACAACAATGGGCCGAACACTAGAGAATAAGCAACAAATCGTTACTGAGATTAAATCTCTCTTAAACGACTCGGAAATGGCTGTAGTTCTTGACTATAAAGGTTTAACTATCAAAGAGATGTCAGATTTGCGATCTAGATTGCAAACAACTAATGGCATTTGCAAAGTTACTAAAAATTCATTAATGCGTAAAGCTATTGATGGAGACAGTAATTGGAATGATCTTGAATCTTTACTGACCGGAACAAATGCTTTTGTCTTGATTAAAGAAGATGTTGGTGGTGCTGTAAAGGCGATCCAATCCTTTCAAAAAGACACCAAAAAATCCGAAACCAAAGGAGCTTTATTTGAAGGCAGACTTCTTAGCGATTCTGAAATAAAAGAAATTGCAAGTCTTCCATCTAAAGAAGTATTGATGGCAAAAATTGCTGGCGCTCTAAATGCCGTTGCATCAAAAATTGCGATCTCTATCAATGAAGTACCTTCTGGACTTGCTAGATCACTTAAACAACGTTCTGAACAATCAGAATCTTAAACTCAAACCTTATTAACCTTTAAGAAAATGTCCGCAAAAACTGAAGAAATTCTTGAATCATTAAAATCTCTCTCACTTTTAGAAGCATCTGAGCTAGTAAAACAAATTGAAGACGCTTTTGGTGTATCCGCCGCTGCTTCTGCAGGCGTTGTAATGGCAGCTCCAGGGGCTGCTGGTGGCGATGGAGATGGTGGCGCTGCTGAAGAAAAAACTGAATTTGATGTAATACTCGAAAGTTTTGATGCAGCTGCAAAAATCAAAGTCCTTAAAGTCGTAAGAAATGCGACTGGGCTAGGACTTGGCGATGCAAAAGCTCTTGTTGAAGCAGCACCAAAAACAGTAAAAGAAGGAATTGCTAAAGCTGACGCTGAATCTTTAAAGAAAGAGATTGAAGAAGCTGGCGGTAAAGTTACACTTAAGTAAGAGAACACTTTTTTAAGCCGATAACCTCATTATCGGCTTCAAAATTATGAATAATGATATTATTGCAATTGAAGCTGCAACGGACGGCGCTTGCAGTGGAAATCCCGGTCCAGGGGGTTGGGGTGGTCTAATAATTTTTGATGACAAAAGTGAGCTAGAAATAGGTGGTTCCGAGCAAAATACCACAAATAACAGGATGGAATTGACTGCAGCAATAAAAACGCTTGAGAAATTAAAAAACTTTAAATTAAAAAAGAATTTTAAATTAAGAACCGATAGTAAATATGTCATAGAAGGGTATACAAAATGGATCATTAATTGGAAAAGAAATGGATGGAAAACAAGCGCAGGGAAATCAGTTCAAAATTTTGATTTATGGCAAAAAATTGATCAATTAAGAATTAATGGCCTAATAATGGAATATGTTAAGGGACATAGTGGGGATAAACAAAATGATAGGGTTGATGCAATCGCAACAAATTACAGCAAAGGTATATCTATAATAAGGAACTTAAAAGAAGCAGATTACTCAGTCGACTTTTTTGAAAAAAATGCGCCTACAGAAATTCAGAAATTATTTTCCAGAAACGAATTAATTCAAAAATTTGCTGAAAAAAAGTACTTGTTAAGTTCATTAGAACTTAGTAACTTATTAGGTGAAGAAAACCATTCTGAAATTAATCAATATTTACTTTTTGAATGGCGTAATTGGAAATTGATTCCTAAAGAAAAAAAATATTGGATAATAGAAAAAAAACAATCCTAATTTTTTATGAATGAACAGCAGGGGGTATTTAAAAATCTTTATAAAAACTTGATGACCCCTATACTACAAAAAGACTCTGGAATAGATGCAGAATATTTAACTAATTTATCCCTTAGCCTTCTAACATTCACTTCTAGGAAACATCATTGGCCTGTAGTTTCATCATTACTTAAAAATCTAAATGAAGAATTTTCTGTTGTTGATGAAAGATTGAGTCAAAGGATATGCGGAATAGATTTTTGTAATCCAATTGGTTTAGCTGCGGGTTTTGACAAAAATGGAAATGCTGCAAATATATGGAAAGATTTTGGTTTTGGATTTGCGGAACTAGGAACAGTAACCAAATTTGCTCAAAATGGTAATCCCAAACCAAGGTTGTTTAGATTAGCAAAAGAAGAAGCAGCATTAAACAGGATGGGCTTCAACAATAATGGTGCTGAAAATCTAGTTAAAAACTTTAATAAACAAGGTATTGAATTTAAACAAAACAGGAAGAATATTTGTTTGGGAATAAATTTTGGAAAATCTAAAATTACAGATATATCTAAAGCAACAGATGATTACTTAACTTCTCTAAAATTATTAATTCCATATTGTGATTATGCAGCAATAAACGTAAGTTCTCCTAATACTAAAGGACTAAGAAAGTTACAAGATCCAATTCTTCTAAAAGAACTTCTGAAAGAAATTAAATGCTTACCTAATTGTCCACCATTATTCGTAAAAATTGCACCAGATTTAAGTTTTAAAGATATTGAAGATATTTGTCAATTAATAATCGAAGAAAGCATAGATGGAATAATTGCTACTAACACCAGCATCGATAGATTAGGCCTTGAAAATAGAAAAGTTGAGCAAACAGGATTATTTCTTTCCGAAGAGAGAGGAGGTTTAAGTGGAAGGCCTTTGCAAAAAAAAGCAAATCAGATATTAAAACATATTCATAAAATGGATAAAAAGATTATTTTAATTGGAGTTGGTGGTATCGATAGTCCTGAGTCAGCTTGGGAAAGAATTTGTTCTGGAGCATCATTAATTCAACTTTATACAGGGTGGATATACAAAGGGCCACAATTAGTTCCAGATATACTTGAAGGAATCATAAAGCAACTCAATAAACATAAATTATCAAATATAAAAGAGGCCATTGGATCAGATTTAAAATGGGTCGATTAAAATTAGAATATTCATAATGAATAAATCAGAACTTGATGATTGCAAAATAGAAGCCATGCCAATATCAAATTTCAAGCATGGAGGAAATATATATGAAAATGCAAAAAAATTAAATTTATTACCATCCGAAATTATCGACGCAAGTGCCTCATTAGTACCCTTTGATCCTCCTAAAATACTTATAGATTCCTTAAGTGAGGAAATTAAGAAACTTGGATTTAGATATTACCCGGAGAGAAACTTGAGTGATTTGAAAGAAATAATTGGTAAATTTCATGGGATAAATCCAGATAATATATTACCTGGAAATGGAGCTTCCGATTTGATAACCTGGGCAGGTTATGAAGCAAATAAATTTGGAATCAGTTGTATTCCTTCTCCAGGCTTTGTTGATTATGAAAGATCTTTAAATTGTTGGAATAGCAATTACATACATTGCGAATTACCAAAAAGCTGGAATAATATTTTTCCTCAATCATTTCCACTTCATCCTAAAGGTGATGTTATTTGGATAACAAATCCACATAACCCTACAGGCCAATTGTGGGAGAGAAATTCATTGGAAGCAATTATAAAAAAATATAAATTAGTTATCTGTGATGAGGCTTTCTTATCGATAACACCTAATGGAGAAAAAGAATCGTTAATACCATTAACCAAAAAATACGATAATTTATTAGTGCTGAGAAGCTTGACCAAAATCTTTAATATTCCTGGTCTTAGATTAGGTTATGCAATTGGCTCATCAAACAAAATTAATCAATGGAAAATCAATAGAGATCCTTGGCCACTAAATTCCTTTGCTATCAAAGCTGGGATTGACCTTCTAAGTAATAAAAAATTCTATGGACAGTGGACAAGACAGATTCACAGCTGGATCAATATTGAAAAAGAGAGAGTACGTGAAAAACTATCAACAATAAAAAACCTTAAAGTTCATAACTCTTCAACCAACTTTTTTCTAATAGAGAGTAAAAAATCTTTGTTGCCTAATATAAAATACTTAGAAAATAAAGGAATTTTACTTAGAGAATGCACTTCATTTAGATTTCTTGACGAAAAGTGGGCAAGAATAAGTTTGCAGAGCAAAAAAAAGAATAGTGTTCTATGTAAAGAAATTCAGAATTCCTTTAAAAAGTAATTAATTAATTTTTTAATCTTAGTTTTAGATTTAGTTTTATTATTACTTTTCATATTCTTCTTCATTAGTTCTAATATTTCATAATGATTTTTTCCGCCCTTTAATTTTTTTTTAAAAATCCTTCCTAGAGTTTGTTCAAAGAATTCTTTAGAAATTTTATTTTGATTCATTAAAATTGAGCCTCCATTTTCAGCAAGAATCATTGCATTTTTTTCCTGATGATTATTTTTTGAATAAGGATATGGAATTAGAATTGAGGGTTTTTCTGTCTCTATGAGTTCATTTATTGTTCCTGCACCAGATCTCGATATAACAAGATCACAGTTTTGAATTAAAGCTGCAATTTCATTAGTAAATTTCTTTTGAACATAATTTTTTGAATTATTTAAATAACCGGATTTATGATTAAATTCTCCAATAATATGAACGATACGAAACTTTTTTTTCATTAAAAATTCTAGAGATTCGTAGATAATTTTATTTATAGCTTTTGCGCCTTGACTGCCTCCCATAATGATCAATAGCGGTCCTTTGCCTGTTGGAGCCCATTTTGGCAAGAGATTAGATTTATAGAATTGCTCCCTTAAAGGAGTCCCTGTGAAAATAGTTTTACAATTTTTCAAATAAGAATTTGTCTGCTTAAATCCTAATAGAACAAAGTTACATAAAAAACCAAAATATT
>CACJUL010000009.1 GCA_902596585.1 uncultured Prochlorococcus sp. | reverse complement strand
ATTCCTATAGATAAGCCTTTAGATATTTCATTTTTAAATAAAAAAAATGTTTTAGACGTTTTTGAGAGAATTTATTTAAAGAAAAAATATATATTTCAGGAAGTTGAATTAAAGTCTGATAAAAACAAATTCTTCGAAATTTCAGAAAATTTAAATTTAGATGAATCTGGCATTATTTTGGTAGGTCCCTATCAAGGTTCCATAAATGATTTAACTTCTTTCAATAAGTCTCTAGAACGATTACAAGAGATTACTGGTTGGCCAGTATTTGCTGATCCTGTTTCAGGTGTTTATTCTGGTTTGAGAGGATTAGTCGTGAATTGGGAATTAGTCTTAAGAAAAAATAAAAATTCAATAAATTGTCATCAACTTTTGAGGCTTGGCCCTATGTCATCCTCAATTGATTTGGAGAAGTTTTTAAAAAACTTCAAAGGAATACAAATTCTTATAAAAGAAAAAAACTATAGAAAATTGGACCCTATAAAAAAATCATTTGAATATGATTTTGGCCTATCGAATTTCACTACTCTATTGTTAGAAGAATTATCAATCAACGAAAAAAACAAAAAGTCTCTTACTCCGATGGCTTTAAATCTAATAGAGGAAGGCGAGCAGATTAAAGGAATTTTAAGAGAGAAAATTACTCAAGATAATCAAATTACTGAATATATGCTTGCAAATCTTGTTCCAAAACTTTGGCCAACTGAAAATCCTATAATGCTATCCGCGAGTAGCCCGATTAGAGATTGGCTCACATTTTCAGAAAATGGTACCTTAACAAGAAATTGTTTCAGCTTTAGGGGTGCTTCTGGCATAGACGGTACTTTATCCATTGCATTAGGTATATCTAGAATTAAAAATCCTCTACTTCTTGTGACTGGAGATTTGGCTTTTATTCATGATATAAACGGTTGGCTGATTGAAAATTCAATCGATATAAATTTAACAATTCTTCTAATAAATAATAATGGCGGAAATATATTTAATCGTATTTATAAAAAAAATTTAAAAGAAGATGAATTAAAAAAACTATTTCTTATGCCAAAAGAAATAAACTGGCCAAAACTCGCAGAGGGCTATCAAGTAAAGTTTAAAAGTGTGGCAAATTTTAAAAAATTACGAGAGGCATTAGATTGGAGCATTTCTATCCAGAAATCTGTAATAATTAAAGTTGATGTTGATCCAGAAAATGAAATTTGTGAAAAAAATGCCTTGCTAGAAAAAATAATTGGCAGTTAAATTTATCATTTTCTATCTTTGAATAATTAAATTTCATGAAAGTATTACCTGGAAAAATAACTTTAAATTGGTCAGAATCCAAATCTTATGAGGATATATTGTTTCATAAATCAGATGAGGGAATCGCGAGAATCGCAATTAATCGGCCTGAAAAAAGAAATGCATTTAGGCCAAAAACTGTTGATGAACTCATTGACGCATTTGATATCGTAAGAAATGATGAAACTATTGGCGTAGTTCTCTTTACAGGTGCGGGACCTGACGAGAAAGGCATTTATTCTTTTTGCTCTGGAGGTGATCAGAGTGTAAGGGGTAAAAATGGATATAAAAATGATGAAGGGAAGCAGAGATTAAATGTACTTGAACTTCAAAGATTAATAAGAAGTTTACCTAAAGTTGTTATTGCTTTAGTTCCTGGTTTCGCAATTGGAGGAGGACAGGTACTTCATCTAATTTGTGATCTCAGTATCGCCTCTGAAAATGCAATATTTGGTCAAACAGGTCCAAGGGTCGGTAGCTTCGATGCGGGTTTTGGATCTAGTTATTTAGCAAGACTTGTTGGTCAAAGAAAAGCAAAAGAAATTTGGTTTTTGTGTAGAAAATATAATTCCGAGGAAGCTCTTAATATGGGCTTGATAAATGCAATTACAAAGATTGAAGAATTAGAAGCCGAGGGTGTAAGGTGGGCAAGAGAGATTTTACGAAATAGTCCAACTGCTATTCGTATTCTTAAAGCTTCATTCAATGCAGAGAATGATGGGATTGCAGGTATTCAAGAATTATCTGGATACACAACTCAATTATTCTATTCGACTGAAGAAGCTCAAGAAGGTAGAGATGCCTTTCTTGAAAAGCGTCCACCAGACTTTTCTGACTATAAGTGGACACCCTAATTTATTTTTCAAAAGAACTTTTTAAATAATTATCAATGAGAATTCTTCTTGCCGCTGCTGAATGTGCTCCAATGATCAAAGTTGGAGGTATGGGAGATGTGGTTGGTTCGTTGCCTCCATCTTTGATAAAACTTGGTCACGATGTAAGGGTAATAATTCCAGGATATGGAAAATTGTGGAGTCTTTTAGAGGTGTCGAATGAACCAGTCTTTAGAGCAAATACAATGGGCACTGATTTTGCCGTATATGAAGCAAAACATCCCATTCATAATTATGTGATTTACCTAGTGGGTCATCCAACATTTGACTCGGACCAAATATATGGAGGCGAAAATGAGGACTGGCGCTTTACATTTTTTGCTAGTGCCACTGCAGAATTTGCCTGGAATTGTTGGAAACCTCAAGTTCTCCATTGCCATGATTGGCACACTGGAATGATTCCTGTGTGGATGCATCAGGATCCCGAAATTAGTACTGTCTTCACAATTCATAATTTAAAATATCAAGGCCCTTGGAGGTGGAAACTTGAAAAAATGACTTGGTGTCCTTGGTATATGCATGGAGACCACACAATGGCTTCGGCAATGTTGTACGCAGATAGGGTCAATGCTGTTTCTCCGACTTATGCAGATGAAATTAAAACCCAGGAATACGGGGAAAGTCTTGAAGGATTACTTAATTACATTTCAGGTAAATTAAGGGGGATTCTTAATGGCATAGATCTCGATGAATGGAATCCAGCCAAGGATCCAGTTTTGCCAGCACAGTTTACCCTTAAGAATTTAGAAAATAGGCTAGAGAATAAGAAAATTCTTCAGAGAGAAATGGGTCTAGAAGTTAATACTAAAAAATATCTTTTAGGTATGGTAAGCAGGTTGGTTGATCAGAAGGGAGTCGACTTACTTTTACAAGTGTCAAGACGACTTTTAGCATATACCGATTCGCAAATAGCTGTTTTAGGTACTGGAGATAGGTATTTAGAGTCTGGATTATGGCAACTTGCATTAGATTATCCTGGTAGATTTTCAGTATTCCTTACCTATGATGATTCTTTATCAAGACTTATATACGGTGGATCTGATGCATTCCTAATGCCAAGTAGATTCGAACCCTGTGGTATTAGTCAACTCCTTGCCATGAGGTATGGTTCTATCCCAATAGTAAGGCGAGTTGGTGGTTTAGTTGATACCGTTTTACCTCATGATCCAGAAAATAATAGTGGCACAGGTTTTTGTTTTGATCGCTTTGAGCCTATAGATTTCTATACTGCTTTAGTAAGATCTTGGGAGGCCTTCAGGCATAAAGATAGCTGGGAATTACTGCAAAAAAGAGCTATGAGTCAAGAGTTTAGTTGGCAACGTTCAGCTAAAGAATACGAAATTATGTATAAAGATGTTTGTGGAATTAAGGAACCATCACCAGACCTCGCTGAAGTTGAAAAATTTTCTTACGGACAATCCGCTGACCCATCTTTGAAAAAAAGTATGACTTAATTTTTTAATGGAATTCTCTCTATCAGAATTAAATAATGTTCTGGGTGATGTTAAGAATCTTGGAGAGGTGGGCGAAGATATTTTTAGTTTTAAAAATGTAAGTATTGATAGTAGAACCGTATCGAGAAATGACCTTTTTATTGCTATAAAGGGCAAAAATTTTGACGGACATAGTTTTCTTCCTGAGGTTTTAAAGAAAGGAGTTAAATCAGTAGTGATTAAAAAAGGGATGCAGAAATTTCTTCCTAGAGACTTTCCTTGTTGGGTGGTAAATGACACTTTAGAAGCATTTCAAAAGTTAACATTGCTCAAAAGAAAAAAATTAAATATCCCTTTGGTCGCAATAACTGGTTCAGTGGGTAAAACAACAACAAAAGAAATGATTGGCGAAGTTTTAAAGAAAATTGGAAGAATTAAACTATCCCATTCAAATTTCAATAATGAAATTGGGGTTGGTCTTACTATCCTTGCAACAGATCAAGAAGATAAAGTTTTGGTTCTTGAGATGGGTATGAGAGGTCTTGGACAGATCGAAAATTTATCAAAGTTTAGTGAACCCGATATTGCAGTTATTACTAACATTGGCACAGCTCATATTGGATTATTAGGCTCGAGAAAAAATATTACTCATGCAAAGTGTGAAATTAGTAAATTTTTAAATCCCAAAGGAGTTGTAATAATCCCAGCAAATGATCAAATTCTTGAAGAAATTTTAAAAGAATACTGGAAAGGTAGAGTAATAAAAGTAGAGCTGTTAAATATAGAAAATCAAAAGGAGAATTTTAAGAGAGATGATAATTTGCGAGGATTTTATAACCCTTCGAATAAAACAATTTTAATTGAAGAAAATACCTTTGAAATTTCATTTGAGGGGTTTCACAATGCCTCGAATTTTTTATTTGCTTATGCAGTTGCTAAAGAGTTAGGCATTGATTTTTTAAGTTTTAATAAATTTGATTTTGTAAGCTTAGGTGGAAGGAATAAAATTCTTAAATCAGCAAAAACAACAATATATGATGAATCATATAATGCTTCGCCAGAGTCAGTAAAAGCATGTATTAAAAGCCTGCTTGAAAAACCGAGAAATAAATTTTTAATATTTGGAAGTATGCAAGAATTGGGAAAAGAATCTGAAAAATATCACAAGGAAATATTCAACTTAATAAATAATTCAGACATACAAAAGTGTTTATTTATTTGTGATAAAAAAAATGAAAGAATTTACACCAATTATCTAAAAGATAAGAAAAAATTCTTAGTTTTAAATCATATTAAAGATGTACCTAATGAGATAAACAAATCTACAAAAAAAGGTGATTCTATTCTTATTAAAGGGAGCAGATGTTGGCAACTTGAAAAAATTATTGAATTAATTAACTAGATTAGGATTTCTTTCTTTCCCAATTTTCTATATTTACTTGCTTAGTTCTTGAGATTGCTAATGAATTATCTTTGGAGTCTTTTGTGATCACTGAACCAGCTCCTGTTGTGACTGATTCCCCGAGATTTATTGGCGCTACAAAAACCGTATTTGCACCAATACTGGAATTTTTACCAATTTTTGTTTGATATTTTTTCTGACCATCAAAATTTGCAGTAATAGTACCTGCTCCAATATTTGTAGATCTTCCAATAATAGAATCGCCAATATAACTTAAATGGTTTACTTTAGATTCTTCCTCTAATTGACTATTTTTAATTTCAACAAAATTACCTATTTTGCTAAAGGAAGATATTTTTGAATTAGGTCTTATGTGACTGTAGGGACCAATTTTTATATGATCTATTATTTGCGAATCATAAACGGTGGAATTGGAGATTTCACAATGTAATCCCACATCAGAATTCTCAATAAAAGTATTTGGTCCGATAATGCAATGACTATTTATTTTCGTATTTCCTCTTATATGTGTATTAGCCTCTATGATTACATCCTTACCAATTTCAGCTTCTTCACTAATTGAACAACTTGCTTTATTTATAAAAGTTACACCATTAAGCATATGCTTTTCTTTAATTGAATTCTGAATACTTTCCTCGCACTCTGATAGTTGAATTCTGTTATTAATTCCTTGAAGCTCCCCATTATCTTCTATCTCCAAGCTTAAGGAATTTTTTAGCAAAGATATTGTATCGGTTAAGTAAATCTCTTTTTGATTATTATTGCTTTGTAGGGTATTAATTATTTCTGACAAGTTACACCAGTTAAAACAGTACACACCTGCATTTATTAATGGATTTTCTCTTTCTAAATTATTGCAGTCTTTTTCTTCAACAATTCTCTCGATAAAATCTCCCTTCAAAAAAACTCTGCCATACCCATAAGGATTTTTTTTCTTAGTGGTTATTAAAGAAACATCTGCATTTTTTGAATCATGTAAATTTAGAAGCTTATTTAGAGTCTCAGGCTTGATGAGAGGCACATCCCCATTAAGTACTAAAAGTTTCCCTTCATTCTTTTTCGCTGCTTTACAAAGTACTTGGATAGCATGACCAGTTCCTGATTGGGGATTTTGGATAACAAATTGGATATTTTTATTATCTGTTATTGACTCTTGTACTTCGTTTGATTTGTGTCCAGTAATTACGAAAATTTGATCAGGATTTAATTCGATACATGAATCAATTACTCTCTGCAAAAGACTTTTCCCAGAAATTTTATGTAAAACTTTTGGCAACGAGCTTTCCATCCTTGTGCCCTTACCTGCAGCTAATATCGCAACACTTAACATATTTTTTTGAATATATATATAAATCTAACTCTTAAAGGACGACTTCGTCATTCCCCACTTCTTTCTCCATTTCTTTGTAGGCACTAGATTTGAGAATAATTGTTCATCCAATCTTTTTTTTATGATATCGCCGTTAGTTGAGCTTAAATTTGTATCTCTATAAGGAATACTAGCTTTAGTGAGGAGATGCTCCTCTTCCATGACAGATAATTTTTCAAGATTGAGATTAGAGTTCATTTTATTCTTGTCAAATTTTGCTATTGCTACAGTGCCTTGACTCCAAAAAGTTTTTTCATTGAAACTTGGTTTAATTGTAAAAATTTCTAAACCAAGATTTCTTAAAGTTTTTCTCACTGCGGCTGAGGATGAATAGGTTATTAAATAACCCTGAGGATTAAGTTTTTGTGTCACCTTTGATAAAAATTCAATTGTCCATAATTGTGGACATTTTTGAGGAGAAAAACCGTCTAAATAAATTAAATCGAGTTTAGTACTAGCAGGAATATTATTTATTTGTTCTCTGGCATCACCCCATAAAATTCGGCATTTAAAAAATTGATCATCAAAGCTATTATTTAGGTACAAAGAATTCAATATTTTTTTAACTTTTGGAGCCCATAATTTATGGAAACATTTATTTTTGAGTGCATATTCCAAAGGTTTTTTGTCTATCTCCAAGGCATACAAATTTAAATGCGATTCTTGTTTGATTAATTCGTTTATTAAAGAGGCTGAATTATACCCTAACCCAAAACATATATCCAAAACACTTAGCGACTTTCCTTTAAATCTTTGTAAATCAGAAGGAGCTGTAAACTTTATTTTTGTTTCCTCCAACGCTCCAAATAAGCTATGGAAATTTTCTTGAAAAAAAATACTTCTTAAAGAGTAACTACCGTCTTTTGTTAAAACCTCAATTAATTCAGACAATATATTCTAAGTTAGTTAGTTAGCTGGGCAAGATCATCCCAAAAAGTAGGATAAGAGACGCTAGAGGCTTCTGCTTTCATTATCTTTGATGTGCCTTTGGCAAGAAGTGAAGCAATAGCAAGACTCATTGAAACTCGATGATCAGTTTCACTGTCAACTTCTGCAGAATTGAAATTTGATTGCCCTTTAATTATTAATCCGTCTTCTTTTTCTGATATTTCTGCACCGAATTTTCTCAACTGTCTTGCCATCACTTTTAGTCGATCTGTTTCTTTAACTCTTAATTCCTGAGCATCCTTGATTTCAGAAACTCCATCACAAAAACAGGCAGCTACAGTAAGGATTGGAATTTCATCAATAAGTTTTGGGAGGACATCTCCCTCAATAGTAAATGCTCTTAAATTTTTTGCAGTTTTTACCATTATTGATCCAATTGGTTCTCCTGCGATTGTGGATTTATCTAAAATTTCATAATTACATCCCATTGAATCCATTACATTTAATATCCCTGTTCTAGTTGGATTTAATCCAACATTCTTAATTAAGACCTCCGAATTTGGAACAATAGATGCAGCAATCATCCAAAAGGCCGCAGAGCTTATGTCACCGGGGATTAATATTTTTTGACCAATTAGGTTAGCGCCTGACTTTATTACAATATTCCTTCCAAATTCCCCTCTAATACTAATATCTGCTCCAAATGCCTTTAACATTCTTTCGGTATGATCTCTTGAGGATGCTGGTTCAATAACAGAAGTGGTTCCAGAAGCCTTGAGACCTGCTAATAATATTGCTGATTTTACTTGAGCACTTGCTACTGGAGTTCCAATAACACATCCTTTGAGTTTATTCCCATCAATTGATATTGGGGCTTTGTTACCGCTCTCTCTACCAAAAATTTTGCCGCCCATCATAGATAATGGTTTGCCAACTCTCCCCATAGGTCTCTCATTAAGGGAATGGTCCCCAGTTAAGATGAAATTCTTACCTTCTTGGCCGGCTAATAAACCCATTAGTAATCTCATAGTAGTTCCCGAATTCCCACAATTGAGAATTTCTCTAGGCTCTTTTAATCCATAAAGGCCCAAGCCTGAAATAGTGAAAGGCTCATCTTTTCTTATTTTTGGAATATTTACACCTAATTTTCTTAGACATTCAGCAGTTGAAAGTGGATCTTCAGAATGTAAAAACCCTTCAATATAAGTTTCGCCCTGGGCAATACTTCCGATTATCAATGCTCTGTGAGAGATAGATTTGTCTCCAGGCACTTTTATTTCCCCTTTTAAATTCCCTCCACCGTTTATTTTTCGGATATTATTCATTTTCAAATTAATACTTAATTAAATTTTTTAATAAAATTAAAAATATCCTATCAATAAGTTTGTTTTTTAAAAAATAATATTCAAAGTAAGTAACCGTTTTCTATAATAGTCTCAGAAAAGGGTCTCATTATTAATCTTACTTATTATCACGTCGCGAATGATGTTCCAGATATAAGTCCTGAAGTTGCTGTGGTAATAGATGTTTTAAGAGCCACAACAACGATTTCTTGGGCTTTAAAAAATGGGGCTGATTCAATACAAGTTTTTGCAGATTTAGATTTACTGAAAGAATCTGCAAGTAAGTGGAATGCTGATGAGAGACTAATGCTTGGTGAGAGAGGCGGAAAAAAAATCGAGGGCTTTGACTTAGGGAATTCTCCTCTATCAGTTACGAAAAAAGTTGTTAATGGGAAGAGGCTATTTATGAGCACTACGAATGGGACTAAATCGCTACAAAAAGTTCAAGATGCAAAGCATTTATTTGCTATGGGCCTCCCAAACAGGAAGGCAGTAGCCGAAAAAATTATTTCACTTCAAAGTGAAAATGTTTTAATACTTGGTAGCGGTTGGGAAGGATCATATTCACTTGAGGATTCTTTGGCTGCTGGGGCACTGGCCTCATATTTTTTATTAAACTGTGAATTAGAAGTAAACATTCTTAATGACGAATTACAGGCTGCATTAGCACTCTGGAATCTTTGGAAAGATGATATTTTAAAATGTTTAAAAACAGCTACCCATGGCAAAAGATTGACTAGTCTTGGTAATTATGAAGAAGATTTTAAATGCTGCTCTGAACTTGATTGTTTAGATATTGTCCCCGCTCAATTTGAGAGAGGTGTGATTCGTGCTTCATGATTTACGAATTGGTTTAATAGGAGTAATGTTTTGACTGATTTTTTAGTAGCTGCATTGCAAATTACGAGTTCCTCTAACGTTGAAGCGAATTTTGTTGAAGCAGAAGAACAGATTGAATTAGCCGCTAGAAGAGGCGCTGAATTAATCGGTTTGCCTGAGAATTTTGCCTTTTTAGGAGAGGATAATGAAAAACTTAGATTGGCTTCTGAATTATCAACAAAGTGTACAAATTTTCTCAAAACAATGGCCCAACGATATCAAGTATTTCTTTTGGGCGGAGGATATCCAGTTCCAGCTGGTGATGGCACTCATACCTTAAACAGGTCAGCACTGTTCGGAAGAGATGGACAGGTTTTAGGAAAATATGACAAAATTCATCTGTTTGATGTTGATTTGCCAGACGGCAATTTATATAAGGAGTCGGCTACTATTTTATCAGGAGAAGAATATCCTCCAGTTATAGACGTTCCAGGTTTATGCAAAGTCGGGCTGTCAATTTGTTACGATGTTAGATTCCCTGAGCTTTATAGATATTTGTCTTCTAATGGTGCAGAGTTAATTATGATTCCTGCTGCTTTTACAGCATTTACTGGAAAGGATCATTGGCAAATTTTATTACAAGCAAGAGCGATTGAAAATACAGCATATGTAGTTGCTCCTGCTCAAACTGGAATTCATTATGGGAGAAGACAAAGCCATGGTCATGCAATGGTAATAGACCCATGGGGGACGGTTTTGTCAGATGCTGGAAAAACTCAAGGTGCCGCAATAGCCCCGGCTGATAAAGAAAGAGTAAAGAAAATTAGGGAGCAGATGCCAAGCCTTAAACATAGAAAAAACAAATTATTTTCAAACTAATGTCAAAGTTTCTAAACAAAAAACTTTTTCGTTATCTGTTTGTTTTTGTATTGTTGAATTTTGCAAGTCTTCCAGCAAAATCTTCTAGTGCTCTTGCAGCATGGTCTCTAAAAACTAGTGGGCATTTAGAATTAAGAACTAAATCTAATACAAATTTAAAGGCCTACTTTCAGAAGGCCAACAAAATGTATGGGGATAGATTCTGGATAGATTTTCCAGGAGAATTAAAAAATCCTAGAAAAATTAATGGTAATGGTTCAATTAAAGAAATTAGGTTAGGTAAACCAAAAATTGGTACTACAAGACTAGTAATTGAGTTTAAGGAGGAAACTTATTTGCATCCTTTGACGTTGCGAATGATCGCCTTAGATGAAAATAGGTGGAGAATTAAACTATTTAACCCAAAGAATACATTTAGGAAGATTAGTGAAGGAGTAGTTGCAAAGAAAACAGGAATTGTTAGGTCAAATCAAAACTCGAATTATCTAAAGAAAAGAGAATATGGTTCTTTGCAGTTGCCAAACGTAAAAAAAAATAAATTTTTGGTTGTAATCGATCCAGGTCATGGAGGACCTGATCCCGGAGCAATAGGTATTGGTGGCATAAGAGAAACAGATGTTGTACTTGATGTTTCTAAAATAGTTAAAAAATTACTTTCTGAGAAAGGTGTCAAAGTAAGGCTCACTAGACAGACTGAAGTTGATTTGGATCTACCGCCAAGAGTTTCCTTTGCTAACAGATCTGATGCTGATATATTTGTAAGTATTCACGCAAATGCTTCAAGAGGGAAAAGAAAAGATATCAATGGCCTAGAAACCTTTTACTACAGAGGTTGGAGAGGTAGATCACTTGCTAAAAGAATTCAAAAACAAATTCTGAGAGTTTCCCCTGGTAGTCCTGATCGAGGCGTTAAACAAGGTAGATATTATGTAATTAAAAAAACTAGGATGCCAGCAGTTCTTGTGGAAATTGGTTTTTTAACAGGAAGATTAGATGCGAGAAGATTGGAAAAAAATGCCCATCGAAATAGAATAGCTTATGCAATTGCAAAAGGAATCCTTGAATATCTTTATAAGGTAGGGTGAAAGTTAAAATAGGAATTTTTGATAGTGGAATAGGTGGTTTTACTATCTTGAATTCTTTACTAAAAGCACGTAAAGATGTTGATGTTTTTTATTTGGCTGATACAAAAAGAAACCCTTTTGGAAATAAAAATTTTAAAGAGATAAGGTCTATTGCAAAAGAGATATGCACCTTTTTTGGAAATAAAAATTTGGATGCACTTTTAATAGCTTGCAATACTACAAATGCATGTGCACTTGATATTCTTGAAGATAATTTAAGAGTCCCTTGTTTTGATCTTATAAATTCTGTATCAGAAATAGTTAATAAACAAAAAATCGGCGTGTTGGCAACACGGGCAACAGTTGAATCATTGTATTATCAAAAAGCTTTAAGTTCTAAAAAAGAGAATTTGAAAATATTTCAACAAGAATGCCCAGAATTTGTATCAGAAATTGAAAAAGAAAACCTAAATTTTGATAGGTTAGATTATCTTTCGGATTTATATCTAAGACCCCTATTAAATAATAATATTGAGGAATTAATACTTGGATGTAGTCATTATCCTTTAATTTATAACTTTTTAAGGAAAAAAATTGATTCAAATATAAAAATCATTAATCCAGCGGAAGCCTTAATAAAAAAATTTAATGAGTCTTTTTCTAATGCAAAAAATAACTGCTACGAAAGTCTTTCTAACGAAAATATAAATTTCTTTGTTACTTCTGAAAAAGATGAATTTGCCAAAAAAGTAAGAATTTGGCTTGAAATTAATAAAGAAATTACGTTGGTAAACCTCGGAAGTAATGTTTGATTCCTTAATATATACGAGAGGTTAATAATGAACACAGTAACAGAGCTACTACAACCAGTTGAAAATGATCTTGATGATCTTATTCTTGAACTGAAAAATCTAATTGGAGCTGGTCATCCAATTCTTCAAGCTGCAGCAGAGCATTTATTCAGTGCGGGTGGGAAAAGACTTAGACCAGGAATAGTTCTGTTGATTTCAAGAGCTATATCTCCTGTGTTTAGTTTAAAGAATAAACATAAAAGACTTGCCGAAATAACTGAAATGATTCACACAGCATCATTAGTTCATGATGATGTTGTTGATGAGGCCTCAACAAGAAGAGGTGTAGATACTGTTCATAGCAGATTTAATACTAGAGTAGCTGTACTGGCAGGTGATTTTTTATTTGCTCAGGCAAGTTGGCATTTAGCAAATCTAGACAATGTAAAAGTAGTTAAATTACTTAGCAGGGTAATAATGGACTTAGCAGAAGGAGAGATTAAACAAAATTTAAATAGATTCGATTCGGCACAATCTTTTTCCAAATACATAAACAAAAGTTACTGTAAAACTGCATCTTTAATAGCTAATAGTTGTAAAGCAGCTGGGGTTTTAAGTGATCTCAATGATGAAAAATTAAATTCGCTTTATGATTTTGGTAAAAATATAGGTTTAGCATTCCAAGTTGTAGATGACATACTTGACTTTACTGGGAATGATAAACAATTAGGAAAACCTGCTGTAAGTGACCTTGCTAGTGGATATCTTACTGCACCAGTTTTATATGCTTTAGAAGAAAATAAGAAATTGTCTGTTCTCATAAATAGAGAACTCGCTGAAAAAAATGATTTAGATGATGCTCTTAATATTATTATGAATTCTAAAGCTATTGATAATTCAAGAAAACTAGCTGAAGATTTTGCAATGCTTTCTAAAGAAGCTATAGCCTGGCTTCCAGATTCAGAGTATAAGAGGGCGTTGCTAGCTCTCCCAGAATTTGTTCTAAGCCGCATTTATTAGTCTTATTTAAAATAAGTTTTTCCAGCTTAATTAATATTAAAATTTTTGAAAACCATAAATTTTTCGACTAAATTTATTAAACATAGATTTATTTAATGTCATTAGATAAAAAAAATTCAATCAATAACATACTCGAAGAAAAGAGAATTTTTCCTCCCTTAAAAAAATTTACAGAAAATTCAAATATTTGTTCTCAAGAATTACTACGTCTCAAAAAACAAGCAGAAAATAATCCTGCTCAATTTTGGGAGTCTTTTGCAAAATCTGAATTAGATTGGTTTGAGCCATTTCAAACTGTATTAGATAGCGATAATGCACCTTTTTTTAAGTGGTTTAAAGAGGGAAAACTCAATATTACTTATAACTGCTTAGATAGACACATTATTAGAGGACTTGGAGGGAAAACTGCGCTGATATGGGAAGGTGAACCTGGAGATAGCAAAAAATACACATATGAAGAACTCCTGAAAGAGGTATGTAAAGCTTCTAATGCATTGAAAAGTATTGGAGTAAAAAAAGGAGATTTGGTTTGTATTTATATGCCAATGATTCCTGAGGCAATGTTTGCAATGTTGGCTTGTGCAAGGATTGGGGCGCCTCATTCAGTTGTCTTTGGAGGATTCTCCTCAGAAGCTTTAAAAGATAGATTAATTGATGGGAATGCCAGATTTGTTATTACAGCAGATGGGGGCTTCAGAAAAGATAAGGTGATTGAGCTAAAGCAAGCAGTTGATACTGCAATTGAGAGTGGGGCAAATAAAGTTGTTGAAAAAGTAGTTGTTGTTCAAAGAACTAAAAAAAATATTTCTATGGTTGATGATAGAGATATTTGGTGGCATGAATTATTGAAAGATAAAAAAGATTGGTGTGAACCTGAAATCATGGATAGCGAAGATAGATTATTTATTCTTTATACTTCAGGTTCTACTGGAAAACCTAAAGGTGTAGTTCACACAACAGGTGGTTATAATCTTTGGACCCATTTGACATTTAAATGGATTTTTGATTTAAAAGATGACGACATTTACTGGTGTACTGCTGATGTTGGATGGATTACAGGACATAGTTATATAGTCTATGGGCCCTTATCTAATGGGGCAACAACCTTAATGTTTGAGGGAGTTCCTAGACCCTCTAATTTAGGAGCTTTTTGGGAAATTGTTCAGAAATATAAGGTTTCTATTTTCTATACTGCACCAACTGCAATAAGGGCATTTATGAAGTCCGGGCGTGAAATCCCTGATAAATATAATCTAGATAGTCTTAGGCTACTAGGCACAGTTGGAGAACCAATAAATCCTGAAGCATGGATGTGGTACAAAGATGTTATTGGTAAAAATAAATGTCCCATAGTTGATACTTGGTGGCAAACTGAAACTGGAGGTGTGATGATAAGTCCCTTGCCTGGAGTGGTTGCAACAAAGCCAGGTTCGGCTACTTACCCCTTACCTGGAATCGAAGTTGAAGTAGTTGATAAGAATGGAGATAAGGTAATGGAGAACGAGGGCGGTTATTTAATTATTAAGAAGCCTTGGCCAGGAATGATGAGAACAATTCATGGGAACTCCCAGAGATACTTGGAGAGTTATTGGGAATATATTTCTTTTAGAGGAGAAAAGAATGTTTATTTCGCTGGAGATGGAGCTCGTATCGACGAAGATGGATATATATGGATTATGGGGAGAGTTGATGATGTTATTAGTGTTTCCGGGCATCGGTTGGGAACAATGGAAATCGAATCTGCATTGGTAAGTCATAAATCAGTTGCAGAAGCCGCTGTTGTAGGAAGAAGAGATGATTTAAAAGGTGAAGTTATAGTTGCTTTTGTGTCCTTAGAGAAAGATGTGAAAAGTTCTTCAGAATTAGTACAGGACTTAAAGAAACATGTTGTTAATGAAATTGGAATTATCGCGAGGCCTGAAAAAATAATAATTTCTGACTCCCTACCGAAAACAAGGAGTGGAAAAATTATGAGGCGAATTTTGAGATCTTTAGCTGCTGGAGAAAAAATAAGTGGAGATATTAGTACTCTTGAAGATAGTTCTGTTTTAGAAAAGTTGAAAGAAAAATCTTAATCGGATTCATCAATTAAATTCGAAATTTTTTTAATAGTATTTCTTTTAAAATTATCGTCTGCCCAGTCTCCTAAGAAATTTTCTCTTAGTCCTGCACTTGCAATAATAGTATGAGTTCCGGTTAATATTATCCCCTTAGAATTATCTTCTTTTCTCGCTTTAAGACAAGAAAACAACTTATCTGTTTGATCTAATTCATCTGAGTTGAATTTAATTAGAAAGTTGTTTTTTTGATTATATGTCTTTTGAATTATTCGTAAAGTTCTTTCTGGACTTGGACTGAATTCACTATTGAAGTCTAATTTCTGTGCAATCTGTTTTAATAATGGAATTGATTTATTTGCACTGAAGTTATTGAAACTAATTGATATGAATTTTTCGCAATTTCTTCCACCATCAGGAGATATTAAATGAAGTTTACAGCCAAGGCTGTGACCGATTCTTATTGAGGGAATTGATGCCCCTATTCTCTCAGATAAGGATATTCTGCAATTTTTAAAATCCTTCCATGCTCTTATAGCAAGTTGTTGGTGATCAAATTGAGGCGTATATTTGTGTGCATGTACTGCATAATTTTTATTTATTAAACTCTCTATAAATCTTTTATAGGTGATATCTGGTTTAGAAGCCAAATAACTTCCACCAATGAATTCTACAATTTTTTTTGGATTTGAGGGCCAATAACAAAAATTGTTAAACTGATATCTAATTTTAGTCATTTAAAAAAGTTATTAAGAATCTAAGAAGGCTTCAAAGTTATTTTTAATCCAATTTGTTTAATTAATATTAATTTAAAAGAAATTTTTATTAAATGCGTCAAGATAAATGTAAGTGTTTTCAGGTAATTGGAACTATCAAACAAAAAAGAATTAAATCAACTGGATTTTCTTCAGGATCAAACTAATAGTGAACCTTCTGAAAAAAGTTTTACTAATCAAAATAAAAAAATTGAAAAAATTTTAATTCTTGATACTGAAACAACAGGTTTAGATGAAAATAAAGACGAAGTGATAGAGATAGGTTGTATTTTGTTTGATGTATCTTTTAAATGTGTACTTTCACAAGTCTCATTTTTATTACCAGTTAATAATAATCAAGCCGAACATATAAATGGGATATCTGCAGAAGTTACTAAAATTTATCAACCATGGGAAGATGGATTGAATTTTTTTTTAAAACTTGTCGATTGTTCGGATTTCATAGTGGCTCACAATGTAGAGTTTGATAAGAAATGGTTTGGGAAAGGAAGATTACCTAAACTTAATAAAAAATGGATATGTAGTTTAGAAGATATTAATTGGTCTTTTCGAAAATCACTAAAAACAAGGCCTTCAGTAACAGATCTGGCTTTATCTTTTTCAGTTCCGGTTTGGAATTTACATAGAGCTTTATCTGATTGCTTTTATATTTCTGAGGTTTTCAAAAAATGCGATAATTTAGATGAACTTTTACTTAAAGCTATTGAACCAAGGTTTTTATACAAGGCATTAGTTAGTTATGAAGAGAGATCTTTAGCTAAAAATGCTGGGTTTAGATGGAATAGTCCTGTGCAGGGTGCTTGGTCAAGAAAATTAACTACCGATGAGGCAAAAAATCTTGATTTTAGAGTTGAGATTTTAAATTGAAATTTAGTTAATGTTTGACTAAGAAATTTTTAATGCATTTTACAGGGCATCCATTTACTTCCCATTTTATGTGCTCCAATACATCCTAATTTTGATGCAGTCTTTTCAGCTTCTTCTTTTGTTTTAAATAGATCTGCCTTCATATTTTCCTTGTTTGAGTTGGGAAATTGTTTGGAATGATTATGATGTTGGTTTTGAGAATTAGGTGAGTACTCCCATACTCCCATTGTGGTAATCCCCGCGGAAATAATTCCCATCCCAACTACAGATAAATTGACTATTCCCATTGCTACAGCACCAAAAGAAAAAACACCCATTGGAACTACTCCAATACTTATTACTCCCATTGGAACTATCCCTATTGAAACAATACCTAGAGGTGCTATACCAAATGCAATTTTTCGTGGTTTTGTACCACAATGCTGACTCTCTTTATTTTTATTAATTTCCAATAGTTTTTCTAAATGTTAAATTAAAATTGTCCCACAAAAACTCCAATCAAAATTTAATTTCTATCTAAATTAAAAATTTTGAATTATTTTCTAGAACTTTGAATAACTTAAAAAATCTTAGAGGAACAGTAGATCTTTTACCTGATCAATTAATAAAGTGGCAAAATGTTGAGAAAATTGTATTGGAGCAGCTTTCAAGATCATCTATCAAAGAAATAAGAACTCCAATATTGGAAATGACTGAATTATTTATAAGAGGGATTGGTGAAGAAACAGATGTTGTTAGTAAGGAAATGTACACATTTTTAGATAGAGGTGAGAGATCTTGCACTCTTAGGCCTGAAGGAACAGCATCCGTTGCGAGAGCCTTAATACAAAATGGGATTTCCTCTAATCCTCATCAAAAACTTTGGTACATGGGACCTATGTTTAGATATGAAAGACCTCAAGCGGGAAGGCAAAGACAATTTCATCAGTTGGGGGTTGAGTTTATTGGATATCAATCAGTGAGAAGTGAAGTTGAAATTATTGCGTTAGCTTGGGATATATTAGGGAAATTAGGAATAAAAGAACTTAATCTTGAAATAAATACCTTGGGTGATCTTAATGATAGATTAAATTTTCAAAAATCTTTTCTGAAGTGGCTAAATATAAATAAAGATTCTTTAGATTCGGATTCACAGAATAGAATTAATAAAAATCCTTTAAGGATTCTAGACTCTAAGAATATTCAAACAAAAAAAGTTCTCGAAAATGCACCAAGATTATTTAATTTTTTGTCTGATAAAAGCCATAAAAGATATTCCGACTTAAAAAATCAATTAGAAGTTTTACAAATACCTTATGTGGAGAACTTCAATCTAGTGAGAGGTTTGGATTATTATACCCATACAGCCTTTGAAATTACTTGTGGGGCTCTAGGCTCCCAAGCTACAGTTTGTGGAGGAGGAAGATATGATGATTTAATAAAACAAATGGGAGGGCCAAATACCCCCGCAATTGGATTTGCCATTGGTTTAGAAAGATTAATCTTACTAGCTGGAAAAGAACTTGAAGTTCCAAGAAATACTGATATTTATATTATTAATCAAGGCTTAATTGCTGAATCATTAGCTATTGATTTAGCTAGAAAATTAAGAAATTATGATTTGATAGTTGAATTAGATTTAAGCGGGGCCTCTTTCTCTAAACAGTTTAAAAAGGCAAATAAACTAAGATCCAAAAGTATAATAATTATTGGTGATGACGAGGCAGCTAAAAAAGAATTTACCATAAGGCTTTTTGATAAAGAAAGTTTTGATAATAAAGAAGAGGTTATATCTTTAGAGAATGATATTAAATTAGAAAAATGGTTGAGTATTAATTTATCTTTTAAATGACTATGCTCTTCAAGTTAATAATAATTTTTCTTTTTTTATGTATTTTTTTTAATTTAGGTAGGTTTCTTAAATTAAAAAGGAAAAAAAAATTTTTTAACACTAAAAAGTTAACTGCCTTTAATAAAAAGAATCTTAATAATTGGATGAATTTAACTAAAAAAGAGAGATATAACTTATCAAAACAAGAATCTCTTACCTATCTGGATAAAAGAAAGATTTTATTAGAAGAAATTAGAAAAGAATATAAAAAAATATCTAAAGGAAATCCAGATTTGAATACTAAATAAAAATAATTATGGAAAATTTCTGGACTTCTAACGAACCTATAAATGGATTGAGACATTTCGTCTTATTGAATCAGACGAAAGAAAAAGGAAATATGATTTTTTTGATGGTTTCTGTACTTGATTCTCAAATTAATTTAAAGATTACATATGAAGAACTAATAAATAGTGGGAATTGGTGCAAGGGATGGGGCAATCTTCCCAAGCTTGAATCTATTACTAAAGAATATAGTAATTATAAATCCAGAAATAAATCAGAAGTGATCGATGAGATATTCGTTAATGACGATTCAATATTTAATCTCTCTTAATTTATGATAAATTCTCTAAATCATTTTTCTTTGAAATACCAAGCTTTTTGTTAATTTATAATTTATTTAGAAGTTTTACCCCTTCCAAAAAAATAAATTTAACGTTATCAAGGATTAATAATATTTACTTTATTCAATGTTTGGGGAAATATGGAGCTCACCTGAGTTGACGGCTGAAAAGTTAGGAATATCTGAAATTAAACTTTCCTTTTTGCGTGAAAATGGAATACTTAAACCTGGTATTCACTGGAGAAGTTCTCCGCTTGGTCAGAAAAAACCTTGGAAACCAAAAGCAGTTTATAATATAAAAATGTGTAGAAATATTATTAACAAATTTTATTTAAACGATAATGGTAGTATCGCTGCTTAAAAAATTATCTTTTGTTGGCGATTAATTTGGAAAGATATATAAAATGTCTATTTAATTAGATTCTCATCTTTGCACTCTAAAAGAGTGTTTTGAAGAGTTGGATATAAGGTGATCATTTTTATATATTGTGGTGATTTTCGGTAAGATCTAGCAGCTTTTTTGTAATGAACTTCAGATTTCATTTCTAATGAAAATTTTCTAGAAGACTCTTGAGAAGTAGTCATAATAATAGATGTCTTATCTCCTTTTTAATAATTGTTTGTTAAAGAGGCAATAAATAGGATGGTTTAATGAAACAAAACATCTTTATAATGTCAGCAAAAAGAAATTTTTTAGAAAAAATTAAACTTAAGATATCTGATATTTAATATGAAATCGGTTCTCTAACAATAACTTTACCCTTTAAATCTAACTTCTTTTATATT
Organism: uncultured Prochlorococcus sp.; assembly: GCA_902596585.1. GTDB lineage: Bacteria > Cyanobacteriota > Cyanobacteriia > PCC-6307 > Cyanobiaceae > Prochlorococcus_A. The sequence continues at coordinate 26,794 of CACJUL010000009.1, read as the reverse complement.
CGATTCTTAAAATAAGTTCTTTTATTTTTTTTACTTAGGATTACTAATTTTTACAATTTTGTTGTGAATTAAACTGTTTGATGAAATTTAAAGTATTCTCAAAACGTTTAAGCTAATCATTTCCTAAATGCAAACCTATGGTAATCCAGATACCACTTACGGGTGGTGGGCTGGAAATTCAGGTGTAGCAAACCGCTCAGGAAAATTTATCGCTGCTCATGTAGCTCATGCAGGATTAATTGTTTTCTGGGCTGGTGCTTTCACCCTTTTCGAACTTTCTCGATTTGACCCAAGCGTCCCTATGGGTCATCAACCTCTAATTGTTCTTCCACACTTAGCAACTCTTGGAATAGGGTTTGATGCTAATGGAGTAGCGATGGGAGATACTAAACCTGTTCTCGCAATAGCAATTGTTCACTTGGTCTCTTCTATGGTTTTAGCTGCTGGAGGACTATTGCATTCTCTTCTTCTACCAGGAAATTTAGAAGATTCAGATATTGCTAGAGCAAGAAAATTCAATATTGAATGGGACAATCCTGACAAATTGACATTTATCCTTGGACATCATCTACTTTTCTTAGGGTTTGCAGTTATTGCTTTCGTTGAATGGGCCAGAGTTCATGGGATTTATGATCCAGCTATTGGTGCTGTTAGACAAGTTGAATATGAATTGAACTTAGCAAAAATCTGGAATCATCAAGCCGACTTTTTGACTATTGATAGTCTTGAAGAAGTTATGGGTGGACATGCTTTCCTTGCATTTGTTGAGATTACTGGTGGTGCTTGGCACATTGCTACTAAGCAAGTTGGAGAATTTACTAAATTCAAAGGTAAAGGTCTTCTTTCAGCTGAAGCTGTTTTATCTTGGTCTCTAGCAGGTATTGGCTGGATGGCTATTATCGCAGCTTTCTGGAGTGCAGCTAATACCACTGTTTACCCTGTTGAATATTTTGGTGAACCACTTGAGTTGAAGTTCAGTATTTCTCCATATTGGGTTGATACTGTTGATCTTCCTGATGGAGAGTTTACTTCAAGGGCATGGTTAGCAAATGTTCACTACTACTTTGGTTTCTTCTTTATTCAAGGTCATCTTTGGCATGCTCTAAGAGCATTGGGCTTTGATTTCAAGAGAGTAACTAATGCTATTAGTAATATTGATAGTGCCACAATTACTCTAAAAGATTAAATTCTTACTACTTTAATAAAATTAAGGGCCCTAATAGGCCCTTTTTTTATTTGAAATTAAGTGTTTATTAATTTAGATTTATAAAGTATCAAGTTTTGAATTCTTTGAAAATTTTTTCAAATTCTCTATTAATAAGTTTTTTAGGATTTTTAACGATATTTTTTTTATTGACTTTTGGTAAAAAATTTAAACTGGCAGTTAAGCTTGAACGGTTTGGATTGCCAATAGCCGTTATTTCTGGAATCGTAGGTATATCAATAGGTCCATTTGGATTCATACATTTTTTATCAAGAGAGACAACAAATGTCTGGAGTAATTTCCCTACACCTCTTTTGTCATTAGTCTTTGCGACATTAATGATGGGAAGACCTATTCCAAACATTAATGGTCTAGTTAGACCTATTTTTAATCAGTTTTTGCTCGCCCTCTCTTTAGGATTTGGTCAATTTTTTATTGGGGGACTGGTTGTTAAATATCTATTGTCTCAATATATGGAAACTAATCCTTTAATGGGATGTTTAATTGAGGTAGGTTTTGAAGGAGGTCACGGAGCTGCATCAATTATAGGTGAAAGTTTTAATAAACTTGGTTTCCCTGATGGTTTAGACCTTGGTCTTGCTATGGCAACAATGGGTCTTTTATCATCTTCAATATTGGGTAGTATATTTATTTTTCTTGGGAGAACCTTTGGACTTTCAGATACTGAGAAAATTATTGAAAAAAAAGATGATTTTATTACAAACACTAAAGTAGGAATTTTTGCAGATTTAAGAATTTTGATAGTAAATCTTGGATTCTCTGGTTTGGCAATTTCTTTTGGCTTTTTATTGCTCACTTTTTTAAAGTTTATCTCACGTTCTTTTGGTGACTTTTCTAAAGAAATTATCTTTTCACTCCCAGTATTTCCTTTTATTCTTATTGGCTCACTACTAATTAGATATATTTTAGAAAAAACCAAAAATACAGAATTTATATCAAATATTTTGCAAAGAGAGATTGGTATCTTATCTACAGATTTATTGATTTTCACTGCAATGGCGAGTTTAGATATCGCTGTTGTTTTTGAAAATTGGATAATAATTTTAGTTCTTACTATTTTTGGTTTATTTTGGAATTTATTTTGTATTTCTTTTTTCGCTTACTTTATTTTTGATGATTACTGGTTCGAAAAAAGTTTAATAGAGTTTGGCAACTCTACAGGTGTTGTTGCCTCTGGATTACTTCTTTTAAGGCTTGCAGATCCAAAAAATATTTCCAAGACTCTGCCAATTTTTACGTCAAAACAACTATTCGCTCAATTGATTCTTTCAGGAGGCTTATTTACAGTTTTGGCGCCATTAATGATTTCTAGAATTGGACTGGATTATTGGACGGAAATATGCGCTGCAATTACTTTTGCAATACTTCTTATCGCATTCCTTTTTAATTCTGGAGAAGTGAAAAAAATTCAATAATAACTTTAGAATGGTTGTAGATTTAATTTTATTTTAATGTCATTTACACCCTACGATATTCCACCTCAAGAAAATAAAGGGAAATGGTTTAGGAGTCATTTACTTGGCAGGGAAATCGAGCTTGGTGAATTGTATAGCCTTGGATCAAATGATTTGGATTTGCTTATGGCAGAGACTGCGGAAATCAGAAGTGATAATGATTTTAAGGAAAAGAATATTGGAAAATTCAGGACAGCAGGCTATTTTCTAGAGTTGGCTAGGATAATTGAAAAAAGGAAAATGTTAGAAAACTAATTAATAGGAAAATAATCCCTACTTGAATTTTTTTCCCAAAATTTGTATTTATACATTAATGATTTAAACCTTATATTATTTTCAAAAGAATCTAACCATCTTTTTATTGGTGGTTCGAAATAATTTGTTCTTTTTTGACTATTACAAGCGATCTTAAATTGTCTGACAAAAGGCCAAATACACCAATCAGCTATTGTGGGGTTATCACCAAAAAAATATTTATTTTCTGCGAGAAGTTTGTTCCATCTTTCAATAAATTTAATAGCTTCTGTGAAATGAAATGCTTCATTAATATTCTGATATCTTGTGGCATATTTAAATCGATCTAAATGATATTTGAATTCGTTATCGTTTTCATTAATTATTCCAATAATATCTTCTCTTTTACTATCAGGGAAATAGATTTTTTTTATATTTTCATTTTTTAATTCTGCGAGTGCCCACAGAATTATTTCAAGGCTTTCTTCAATAACTTCACTATTTTTTTTTATTAATATAGGAACAGTTTTTGTCTTGGATTTATTTAGAAAATCTAGAGGTTTATTTTTTAAATCAATTTCTCTTATCTCTACTTTGATTTGACAAATTAATAGTGCCCATCTAACACGAATTGCGTATGGACATCTTCGAAATGAATATAAAATATCGTTTGTCATTTTGTAAAAACTTTTAATTTCTTTGATTCTTTTAGTATCATCTAAGTAGGAACATTATCAATTTTACAACGCAAATGTCGGGATATGTTTACCTTATTAGAATGGGAGACCTTTATAGAATTGGGAAAACGGATAATCTTGAAAAGAAAATTAGGAAATTAAAACCAGATGAATTAATAACATCAATTATGACAAAGGAGCCAGAAACTCTTGAGGCAAGATTATTAAGAAAATATAAGTCTGAGAGAATTCCTGAAACAGGTTATTTAAAGCTTTCTAAAAGACAAATTAAAGAATGCAAAAAGCAATTTGAATTAAAGGGAAGCTTACCTCATACTTTAGATGCTGAAGTTTCCATTACTCTATTTGCATCTTTTTTATTGTTTTCATTAAGTTTCTTTATTTTTAATTATTTAAATTTTGGATTTCTAAAAGCTATATCTTATTCTTTTGGAATTGCATCTCTGCCAATGGTTGTATTATTTATTACAGGTAGTTTTGGTGGATACTTTTCTGAAGATTTATCTCTTTTTTCATTGTTAACTAATCGAATAAAAGGTTTATTTATAGCAATTGCAATGCTCTCAATGGCTTACTTGATTTTTAATTTGGGTTAAATTTCATAATTACAATTTAAGGCAATTTCAAATGGAACTGATTGGGTAGGTAACTTCAGAATAGTTGAGCATATTTCAGCAATATCTTCAGGCTGTGTCATTCTTGATTTATCTAGTGAAGAGATATTTTGAGCCATTTCTGTGTTAACCCAACTTGGGCATATTGCTGTAATCCTTACATTTTTATCCCAACCCTTATTTTTCATTGTTTGGCATAATCCCATCAAAGCAAACTTTGAAGAAGAATAAGCGGCTAAATCCCCTTTAGATCTTTTCCCACTCATTGAAACTAATACAATAATTCTTCCTCTCCCTGAGGCACATAAATTATCCCAAGAAAGCCTGCATAGATTCCAAATTGCCAAAAAGTTGATATTGAGCGTATTTAAAATATCTTCTTCTTCACCATCTTTGAATAAAAATGGAACTTTCGATAATACTCCAGAACAATTTATTACTGAATCAAATCCTCCAAATTTATTAACGGTATTTTTTATCCAATTTTCGGCTGTATTTTTTTTTAATGCTTCATAGTGGTTGATAATTATTCTCCCTTCTGGCCATTTTTTTGGATCAATAACACTTCCTTTTAATGATTCTAAATCTCTTATGCCAACGCTAATTCTATTGCCTTCTTTTAATTCTTTATGTGCAATCTTAAGGCCAATACCTCTATTAGCTCCACTTATTAATATTGTTCTCATTCTTAAATTATATATTTGGAAATATTATCCTAAGTAACATTTTAAATTCTCTACCATGCATAACCATCAGACCTTTCTTTACACTCCATGGAGCCTTTATAAACATTATGCACATGGCATATACAATCTCTCTTAAGGAGAGAGTATCAGTAAGAAAACCATACCATTGATTTTTAGGTAGTTGGAAAAAACTACCAAAAAATTCTCTTAATAGTTTTTCGTCAAACCTCATGAGTTTTTCTAATCCAAATTGGTAAAGTGATTTCTTTCTTATTAATTCTTTTGACCATAAAGTTTCCCAACCTTTTCTTGCAATTTGATAGGTACTAAGATTTTTGTTTTTAATAGCTTCTGATACTGCTTTTGCGACAAGTGGAGCTCTTCTTAAAACATTACCAATTAAGTATCCGGATGCAGGATGGACCATTGAAGCAGCACCACCATATCCAAGTATTTGTTGTTTGAAATCAGGTATTGGCATATTCATTGGTAGAAATAAACCAAGCTCTTCGTGTTGCATACTTGTAATAGATATATTTCGATAAGATAGCCTCTTCTCAAGTCTCTCTTTTAAATCTTCCATTGTTAGAGGATTTACTAAACCAAGTGATGTCTCTTCAAGAAAATATTTCCCATTCCCCATATCCATGGCATAAAGAAAAGTTGGAGGTTCTTTTTTTTGTTCTTCATTAAGATGGTCATTTCTATAGTCCATTAATACAAACTGCCCTTTTTTAAGTGGAGGTTTACTAAAATTACCCACTATTCCATAACAAGTTTGTACTGCTAAAGGACCACATGATTTTAATTTTAGGAAAATAGGGTCATATCCTGTTGCATCTACTACTAATCTTGCAGAGTAGGTCTTGCCATCATTTGTAGTTACTGTACTTTTGTATTTTTCATAATGTATCTTGTCTGCAAATCCTTGATGCCATTTAATAAAAGACTTATTGCATTCATTAAGCCAAAAATTGTGGAGTTTCTTCTTATCAAATAATCCATAATCTAGTGAATGTTCCGTAGCCTTATTCTCATCGTCCTGTTCTTCTAAAGAGCCATGCCCAAAAAAACTTACAGTATTCTTCCATCTATATTCAAGTAAATTCTGAAGCCCAAGTTGATCAACTTCTTTACCCCAAATACCATAAGTGTTTGGCCAAGGTTCATCAGGTCCATTTGGAGAGAGCACTTCAACATCTAATTTTTCTTTCCCTAAAGCTGATGCAATCGCCATGCCTGCAGGCCCTGCACCTAAAACAAGAACATCTGGCATGCTTTCTTTTGACATCAGATATTAATCTTATGGTTAAAGAAATTAATGGAACAAAGTATTATTTCTTCTATTATTTTTTTATATTTCATTCAATACTTGTAATGAGAGTAGATTAATAATAATCAAATTACTCAATTACTAGTGACTAAGTTTTCAGTGTTTTAACAATAATTTATAAGATTACAAAATAAAAAAAAACTTACATATTTTTTTATTATGAAAAATATATATGTAATCTAAATGATTGAAAATAAAAACATTTTAATTACTGGAGGTAATTCAGGTATAGGCTTTTTCTCCGTTATTAATTTGCTTAAGACGAAAAATAATATATATATTTTAATAAAATCTGAATTAAGAAAGAATGAATTTCTCAAAATAATTGAAAAATATTTTGAGAAAAATTATTTTAGTAAGTATTTAAATATTATTGAAAATTGTGATATCTCAGATCTAGAGAATATAAAAAAAATTAAGGATTATTTTATTAAGAAAAAGATCTTTTTAGATGTAATTGTTTTAAATGCAGGATTACAATATACAGGTTCATTTTACCCAAAAGTATCAAAACAAGGCATAGAACTAACTTTTGCAGTTAATCATCTTGCACATTTTTATTTGGTAAATCTTTTAAAAGACTTTATTAAAAATAAAGAAGAATCTAGAATCATTATTACTTCATCAGATGTACACGACCCCACAAGCCCAGGGGGAAATATAGGAAAGAAAGCAGGACTTAATGATTTAATTGATTTTAAAAAAAAAGTTACTGGGCAATTTTTAAATTTTAATGCTGATGAATCTTATAAAAATAGTAAGTTATGTAATATTTTATTTGGTAAAGAACTTGAAAAAAAATTAAAAATATCCTCTAGTAAAATTTCTGTAATTACTTGGGCTCCTGGCCTAGTAATACCAAATGATGATTCTGGTTTTTTTAGATATAGTAAAAGTTTTAATCTCTTTGGGTATTTGATTTTTTCTAAAGTCGCAAAAAATATTTTAGGAATTTCTGAAAGTACAGAAAATGCGGGAAAGATTCTTTCTGAGATAGCCCTCGATTCAAATTTAAATAATATAGGATTCATCCATTTAAGTAATAAACTTATATCTTTTAAAAAACATAAATTAGTTGAAGGTAAGATAAGTGATGAAGCAAATAGTACTGAGTTGGCCTCAAAACTTTGGACTTTAAGTGAGGAAATTTGCAGTTCATTGGGCTTTTTTACTTTCAATATTTAAGGTTTGTGTTGGGAATGCAAACTCTATATTATTAACTGCGAATTCTTCAATTATTTTTAAATTTATAGATTGTTGAGCTTCCATTGCAGCAAGATAATTATTTGTTGGTATATAATAAACAAGTTCGAAATTAAGACTGAAGTCGCCAAAATCTGTGAAATGACATCTATCAAAAGATGCATCTTTTGTCTCTTCAACTATTTTTTTTATAATTATTGGAATCAATTTCATAAGTTTTGGAGAGGTATCATAAATAACTCCCAATTTATGTACTAACCTCCTTTTTTCCATTTGTGCGTAATTTGAAATTATTCCATTTGTGAGAGCGCTGTTGCTCATTACTATTACTTCTCCATTGATACTTCTTATCCTTGAGGATCTAACTCCGACCCTCTCAACCATTCCCAGGACGCCATCAGATTTTATAAACTCACCTTTCTGAAAAGGTTTATCAAGCAAAATTGTTATGTATTCAAAAAACTCTTGAACTGGATCTTTCAAAGCTAATCCTGCTCCAATACCACCTGCACTGAGTAAAGCCCAAATAGCAGTCATTTGAACACCAATATTTTGTAAGAAAAATATTGAACCAATAGTCCATGTAAATGCTTTTATTAAAGGAGTAAGTGAAGAAATCATTGAACTAATTGAGGAATCGATGATTTTCGATGTCGATTCCGTTAAAGATCTAATTAATACTCTGTTGAGAGCTTTTATAATAATTATCAATATAAATAATTTCAGAATGTTCAATAAGACAGAGATAAAAGTTATTTCATCAGCAAAAAAATAGTCAATTGAAAAATAAAATGACAGAAGGAAACCTATAGGTTTTATAATTCCAGAGATCACCTCAAAAATAAAATCATCGAAATTTGTTTTTGTTCTTTTGGAAATCTTTTTAAAAAATATTTTTGAAAGTTTAGAAATTATTATCGACAATAAAGTTCCAATAAAAAAAATAGATATTGCCAGAAGGAAGTTTTCAGTAACTAATTTCATATTCAAATAAACCTTAAAAATTAATCTCTAATAAAATATTAAATTATCTCTAAAAAACAAACCAGTCTTTATTTTTCTTTAACTAATTATTATATTTCTAATTTCTTTAAATTCTTTTCTATCCGCAGTTTTGCATAATTCAAAAATTATTGATTCAGTTGTTGTTAAGATCGCCCCACTCTGAGTCATTCTTTGTAATGCTATTTCATGATCTTCCCTATTTCGACTTCCCATGGCATCTGATATGAGAATAACTTTAAATCCTTTTTGTAAACAATCTAAGACTGTTTGTTGAATACAAATATGCGTTTCGATCCCACAAACTATCAAATGAGTAATTTTCTTATTTTTAAGTTCTTTTAAAAATTCTTCTAATTTGGCGAGGCTAAATTCCATTTTTTCAAATTTTCTAAATCCTGCTACCGGTGATAATTCAGGTATCGTTACCCCCAATTTGAGTGGATTCTGTTCAGATATAAATATGTTTTCATCTAAAATTTGGTAAGCATTTAATAGCTTTTTGATGTTTTTGATTATTGAATCCTTATTAAAAATTGGTCTTATTATTTTTTCCTGAATATCAATAATTAGCAAGGCGTTTACTTTCGATGATAATTTATCAGAAGAGATTTCTTGATCATTCATCATTTACATATAAAGATACGTTTAACATAATATTTTGAAGAACTTTAGTAAACATTTTAAATCAAAAAGTTGTTTTACTCTCATCTAGAGTTATTATTGAGAATAGCCATAGGTTAATTTTGTCATTATCCTCTCAATACAATGTCATTACATCTCCTCTTGGTGAAGGTTTACATAAAGATGGGAAGAGGTTAACTCCTCAGAGGCTAAAGGTTCTTAATTTATTTGAAAATATTGGCTCTGGAAAGCATCTTAGTGCTGAAGAGGTTCATGAAAAGTTAGTTAAAACAAGCTCCAAAGTTTCACTAGCAACAATTTATAGAACTTTAAGACTTTTAGTACAAATGGGTTTGCTTCATGAATTAGAACTCAGTGAGGGTGGACACAGATATGAATTGCTTACTAACGACACACCGGACCATCATCATTTGATTTGTATTAGGTGTGGAAGAACAGAAGAATTCGAAAATGAAGAAGTTTTAGAAGCAGGCAAAGTTGCAGCAAAAGTTAATGGTTTTAAACTAATTGAATCCTCTTTAAATGTAAGAGCTATTTGTCCTAATTGTATTTAGCAGGTTTTAACTTAAAGTCCCTCCACAACTTGAACCTGCACCTGCAGTGCAAGCAAAACAATGTTCCTTTACAGCTACCCCGTAGTCAAAAGTAACTGATTCATCCAATAGATCAAAAAGTGTTTTTGGTCCTTTATTCTCTCGGAAATTTATCTGTTGGTTAAAGTCACAATCATAAATTTCTCCTAACCAATTTACGCTAATTGTCTTTTTACACATAAGATTTTCTAAATTTTTTTCATTAAAATTTTCTTTTAGTAATTTGTAATAAGTATTTAGTTTTCCTTCTCTTCTAAGAGATTCTTCATATCTATTTATTGGCATATTAGTTATTGTGTATAAATTATTAAAGACGATATTGTATTTTTCGAGTAATATTTTTTTATAATCCTTTTCCAATATTTCCTGAGAAGGAGGAAGAATTGGGCTTACAGGATTGTAAACAAGATTTAGTTGTAATCCATTTTCATTCTTTCCATAGCCTAAATTATTAAGAATTTTTAGAGCATTAATACTTTTTTCGAAAACCCCATAACCTCTTTGAAAATCTACATTATTTTTTTCATAACATGGTAGAGAAGCGGTAACTATCACTTTATTCTTTGCGAGAAATTGAGGAAGATCTTCATAACCCTCTTCAAAGAAAATTGTCAAATTGCACCTATCAATAATTTCAACTTTTTTTGTGCTTAAACTGGTTATTAGGTTTTTAAACTCTGGATGAAGTTCTGGCGCACCACCTGTAATATCTAAAGTCTTGATTTTGTATTTTTCAATTATTTTTGGAATAAGAGATATTATTTCATCAGACATCTTTTCAGTCCTTTGGGGACTTGAATTGACATGACAATGCTTACAAGCCTGATTGCATTTATAACCTATGTTAATTTGTAAAGTTTCTATAGGTTCTTTGCAAATTGAGGGGAATTTTTCTTTCATAAATCTATCATTTATAAATTGTCATTTGAAAATTAAAAAGTCAACTATTTTTTTTGAAATTTGATCTATTTTTAGCAAGTTCAATAAACCAACTTATATATTCTTTGGGACCATTTTTAAAAACAATATCAAACTTTAAATTGTCATAAAAATCACTAATCCCTATTAAACCAGTTTTTTTTGTAGAAGGCCTTTCAACTTCACCTGAACTACTATCTACAAAGATTATTTTATTATTAATCCCATATTCATGTCCTAATACTTGTATAAATTCAAGAAAGGATCTGTCACTTCCTCCTCTTAAATAACTTTTCTCACCATTATTTTTTTTTGATGTCACTGTGTCACCAACTCCTACAATCAAAGGCATATTTTCTATTTGAATAGTTCTTTTGCATAAATCAATTTTTTCCGTAATAGAATTTGGAGAATTCCTAAAATTAAAATTATTTCCAAAAGGAGCTTTACCAGTTTTATCAGCTATAAATTTATTTAAAAGAAATAAAACTCCGGAATCTTTAACTGCTCCTTTAATAAGTAATTGAATGTCTGTTGATCCAATATCCTCTTTAGAGGATAGTTTAATTTTTTCTCTTCCATTTTTATTTCCTAAATTTGGTGAAATATGAAGGAAAAATGAGTTCTTGAGGCCTTCGGATTCTGCTTTTAAGATGATTTCATTCATCATTTTTTCAAAGCTAATTTGAATAAACTTTCTTTTATCAGAATCTTTGGGAACTAAATCAAATAGACTATTGAAATTAATGGTTGGCGAGAAACGTGTTTCACATATTGATTTTACTGCGTGAAAATTAATATCTTCGTTGCTAAGTTCAGGAAAAATATTCTTAACTATAATATTAAATTTTGGTCTTATTAAACTTGGTACTTTAGATAAAAAATTTAGTTCTTTTTCTGATACTCCTTCAAAACTTATTTCACCATTGTTGTCTTGATACTCTACTCCGCAGGCTGCTAAACCTCTTAAATATAGTTCTTTTTTCTTAGGCTCAGTAGTGCTCTTTAAGCTCCTTTCTATTATTCTATTAACACCTCTTGGACCTTCATGTTCCCCGCAGGTTAATACAAAGAATTCCTCTGCAAATTCTTTTACTGCATAGATATATTTCGATTCTAACTGTCTAGTCATTGGATCTTTCACTAAAGGGATACAAACTCCGTCAATGTCTTGAATGAATAAGATATTTTCACAAGAAATCAATTGTTTTTGTATCTTTAAATTACTAGCCTTGTATCTCATATTTTATTATTTTTACTATTTAAATTTGATTTTCACTTTGTATAAAAAATTATAAATTAAAAAAATCAATATTTACAATAAATAATTTGCTATGGTCAAAAATTGCTTTAATGTAGAAAAATGTTGGTATGGGCAAGAAATTAAAAAATTTATCAAGAATTTTAAAAAATGAAGAATAATTTCATAGAAAACATAAATGAGGAAAAATATTTTTATTCATTGATTGAAGATATAGATAACAGCAAAGTCGGATTCTACAGTGTTGGTTTATATCCTGCATCATTAGCATACAACTGTGCTATGCATGGAAAAGCAAATAATATTCTCTTGGCTCCTAGGGAAGATAGAGATTTGTTAGGTGCTTTCTCAAATGATGTCCTTTCTCAAATGGATAATGAGATTCTTGAAAAGATCAAGAGAATGGGACATTATTCTTCAGAGGGAAAAAGAAAGTCTTTTGATCTAAAAAATCTTCTTTTGGAATGCGAGATGGTTATTCTTGCTTCAAATAGTAATCACATACAAGATGATGTTAAAAATGCTTTAGAACTCAGAAAAACATTAAAAAGAGAAAATGTGGTTCTTGGCTGTCTGGTCGGTTCTTTTTGCGTTGATAATAAAAGTAAAGACCCTTTTATTCTTTGTAATAAATATCCAAATTTAGCTTTTTTTACAGGATTTCATCGTCACGGTGCTTTACGAAATCCTAATGATAGTTTTACTGCAAATTTCTGCCATCCTGACGCCTTAACAGCTTTAATAGGAGCTCGCATTTTGAATCAATTGTCCCCGAAAATTCAAGTTTCTCCTGGAGTTCATAATATTGAATGTCAATATATAAAATCAATAAAAAACATCTCATCCATATTTGCAGGTTTTGTAAATAACTTTCATTCCGATAAGCCAGGAATGTTACCTACAATAAATACGATTTTGTTAACTCAATGTTTAGATCAGGCCGCGTCAGTATCTTTACAAGTTAGAAAAGAAAATAAATTAGATAACAAATATCTTTCATTAAAAGAACTTGGTTATGGTGAAGAAGTAATTAGTGCAAAGGAAATAATTAATGATAAATTTTGTGAAAAAGGAGATTATACTTTCTCTCAGTTAAATGCTGTTAAGGCTGATGTCTTAGGGAGTATGACGCTACCAACTGAGGGAAAACCAACAAGGAATTTTCAAGCAGGGCAAGTTTTATCAGATATGCTTTTACAACTCAACAGATGTCCAAAAGATGTCTCAGAATTTATAGCTTGGTGTAATAAATACTCTCTCAGTCAAGGAGGTTTAGAGGGTCTAAAATCCTTAAAATTTTGGCCAGATATTTATAAACAATTCAAGATCAGAAATTATAATTGTTCAATGATAAATATGATTTATTTATGCTTTAATGCAAATTCAGAAGAAAAAAAAGAAATTTATAAGGTTTTAATTAGTTCAGAAGAAATCACTAATTTTTGCCAAGAATCTGTGAAATCAGAATTATCTTTAGAGCTAAATGAAAAATTGAAAGGAGATTATCTTTTTAATGATGTTGAAAACCTTTATAAGAAATTATTTATTAACAAAGAGGTTAATGATCTTAAAAATAATGAATCTAGTAATCAAACTTCTAAAAAAAATCCAAGTTACGTTAATGTATTGAAAATTATTAATAATTATTTTAATAATTGATTGTTTATTGAATATAAAAAACCAATTTTTTCATTTATTTACTAATCTTGATTGCAGGGTTAGAATTATTATGGTTTTAAAAGGTTTTTTTTGAAAAAGGAATTATCACATCGTTCTCATGAACTGAAAGCTCTTGGCTGGAATCAAGAAGATTTAACAAGATACGAAGATTTATGGGACTATAGTCAAAGATGGGGATTAATAAATTTAGAGAGAGAAGATAGAAAGTTTTTAAGGAAAGCAGAAAAGTTACTCCCAAAGATTCAAAATAAAAAGATATCCGTAAAAAAAACTATTGAAGAAAAATCATATTATTTATGGTTAAATTTTTACCTAGATAAAATTAATATTTTTAGTAATTCTAATCTCCCTAAAAATAAACATGGTGTTTGGACACTCTTAATTGAAGAGGAAATAAAATTACTTAAGGAACTACAACCAGTTATGGGTCTTCCAGATACTTTAAAAGCCAAGAATCTATACGAAAATAGAAAAAATCTTATAAATAAAGCTTTTAGCGAATTTGAAGCTAAAAACAACGATAAGGTTTTCAACTTTGATGAGGTTTTAAACAACTCTGAAAAAGATGTTGGTAAGAATTGGAAATCAATTGCTGAAAAAGATCCTGAGGCTAATAAAACTTTTCCTATTATAGATTCTGCAAATATTGAAAAACTCAGATCAGCTATAAAAGAGGATTTGGTTTTATATATGAAAGATAATTACCCCTCATTAAAAAAGGATTTATAAATATTTATTTTTTTTGTTTTTTTTTTGGACTTTTTTAAGTTAAATAGATAATAGGATTATTTTAAAATTTTGAGCAACCAAAAATTCGAGACGCTTCAGTTACATGCAGGCCAAGTGCCTGATCCAACTACAAATTCTAGAGCAGTACCTATTTATCAAACTACTTCCTATGTCTTTAATAATGCCGAGCATGGAGCTAATCTTTTTGGATTAAAAGAATTTGGAAATATTTATACTCGACTTATGAACCCCACCACAGATGTCTTCGAAAAAAGAATGGCAGCTTTGGAGGGAGGTATGGCAGCACTTGCAACATCCTCAGGCCAAGCTGCTCAATTTTTGGCAATCGTGAACTGCATGACAGCAGGGGATAATTTTGTCTCTACATCTTTTCTATATGGTGGGACCTACAACCAATTTAAAGTACAATTTCCAAGATTAGGAATAGAAGTTAAATTTGCAGATGGTGATAGTATCGATAGTTTTAGGAATAAAATTGATGATAAAACCAAAGCAATATATGTCGAATCAATGGGAAATCCTAGGTTCAACATTCCAGATTTTGAAGGACTCTCTGCTTTGGCGAAGGAAAATGGAATTCCTCTAATAGTTGATAATACCCTTGGTGCAGGTGGTGCTTTAATAAGACCAATTGATTTTGGGGCCGATGTTGTTGTAGAAAGTGCAACGAAATGGATTGGTGGACATGGAACAAGCATCGGTGGGGTTATTGTTGATGCCGGAACCTTTGATTGGGGAAATGGTAAATTCCCACTCATGAGTGAGCCAAGCGCAGCTTATCATGGGCTCGTTCATTGGGATGCTTTTGGTTTTGGAAGTGATATCTGCAAATCTTTGGGAGTTCCTGATAACAGAAATATAGCTTTTGCATTAAGAGCAAGACTTGAATGCCTCAGAGACTGGGGATCAGCTCAAAGCCCTTTTAATTCGTTCATGCTTTTGCAAGGTTTGGAAACTCTAAGTTTAAGAATAGAAAGACAAACTTCTAATGCTCTTGAATTGGCAAAATGGTTAGATTCTAATTCTAATGTAAGTAGTGTTAATTATCCCGGCCTAGAATCTGATCCATATTACTCTAGTGCCAAAAAATATACTACTGGGAGGGGAATGGGTTGCATGCTTATGTTCTCTCTCAATGGGGGTTATGAAAATGCAGTAAAATTTATTGATTCCTTAAAATTAGCGAGCCACCTTGCTAACGTGGGTGATTCAAAAACATTAGTAATTCATCCTGCTTCAACAACTCATCAGCAATTATCTGAAGAAGAACAATTATCTGCAGGTGTTACTCCAACTATGGTAAGAGTTTCTGTAGGAATTGAGCATATTGATGATATAAAAGCAGATTTCGAACAAGCACTTTCACAAATCACATAGGAAAGGAGATTTATTGGCTTTAATAATTCCTAGCAACTATCACAAGATAAGTGATGTTGAGAAAAATCATATATCCTGGATTGAACCAGAATTGGCTAAAAGACAGGATATACGTCCTCTTAGGATTGGGATTTTGAATATCATGCCTCTTGGCAAGCAGTATGAATTTAACTTACTACATCCACTTGGTTTATCTCCTCTTCAAATTGAACCAGTATGGATAAAGCTTAAAACTCACTCTTACAAAACATGGGATCTTAATCATTTAAATAATCTATACATAACTTGGGAAGAAGCAAATACTCCAGAACCGCTAGATGGAATCATTATTACTGGAGCACCTATTGAGCATCTGGCCTTTGAGGATGTTAAGTATTGGGATGAATTTGTGAAAATCGTAAATGAAGCAAGAAATTCTTGTGCGAGTACTCTTGGATTATGTTGGGCTGGCTTTGCTCTGGCTTATTTGGCAGGGGTTCATAAGAAAGTTTTTAGTAGGAAATTATTTGGGGTATTCCCTCTAAAAAGTCTTGTTCCAGGACATCCTTTGATGGGTACACAAGATGATGAATTTATTTGTCCTCAAAGTAGATTTGCGGGATTACCTGATTTGGAAATGGAGAAGGCCCAAAAAGAAGGAAAATTGAATTTATTGGCTTATGGAGAAAAAGTCGGATATACAATATTCGAATCTAAAGATCAAAAACAACTTATGCATTTAGGTCATCCTGAATATACCGTGCATAGAATTATTAGTGAAATTGAAAGAGACAAAGAAAAGGGAGATGTACCCTCTCCAGAGAATTTTGATACAAATAGTTCAAAAACCGCTTGGAGATCTCATAGAAATTTGCTTTTTCAACAATGGCTTTGGTTTTGTTATCAACAAGTTAGTCTTAATTAACTTTTTAATGCGCGCTTTCCATACCACCTAGTCTTTCGAATAGGTTAAGACTTTCTTTATTTAATCCTACAATTTCAACTTTAGAACCGCCATTCTGGAATTTCCTGATTATTTGCTCAAGAGCAACAACACCACTTTGATCCCAAATATGAGCTAACGACATATCAATTACTATATTTTCTGGATGTTCATGAATTTCAAATCCTTGTAAAAAATAGATTTTACTTACAAAAAATAATTGTCCTTTTACTTTGTAAGTAGTCAAATTTTTTTCTTTTAATCTTGAGACAGTTATAACTTTCGCGACTTTTCTGCTGAAAAGAATTGCAGCTAGTGCAACTCCTGCAATAACTCCTAGTGCAAGATTATGAGGTTTTGTAAGCATAGTAACTGCGAAAGTCATAAGCATGACTGCAGTATCGCTTTTAGGAATCTTTTTAATATTTTTTAATCCATTTATATCTGCAGTACTTATTGCGATCGTTATCATGATTGATACTAAAGCAGCCATTGGTATTGCACCAATCCAAGACTTCAAGAGGATGATCATAATTAGGAGAGATATACCTGAAGAGAGGGTTGATAATCTAGATTTACCGCCATTCTCAGTATTCATTACAGATTGCCCAACTAAGGCGCATCCTGCCATTCCACCAAATAAAGATGCCACAATATTTGCGATCCCCTGTCCTCTTGCTTCTTTATTTTTATTAGAACTTGTATCAGTTACATCGTCTAAAATGTCTTGTGTTAAAAAGGTTTCCATTAAACCCACAAGAGAAATTGCCAGTGAGGTAGGTAAAATTATTCCTAATGTTTCAAGACTAAAAGGTACTTTCCCATTCTCTATTGATCCAAAAGGAAGAGAAATACTTGGTAATCCATCGGGTAATTTACCCAAATCACTGACTGTTGGGACATCTAGATTAAAGAATATGCTTATAAGAGTAATTACTACTATTGCGATAAGTTGAGATGGGACTACTTTTGTGATTTTTGGAAGCCCATAGATAATTATTAATCCTAGGATTACAAGAACCCAAACTACAGGAATCTGAGTATTAACTGGATATTGATTTAAAGTTTGTTCAACTAATCCTTTTGATTCTTTAATACCTATTCCTAACTGAGGTAGTTGTGCTTGAAATATTAAAAGTGCTAGTGCATTTACAAATCCACTCAATACTCCTGTTGGGACGAATCGCATTTGGTAGGCAAGTCTTAAATATCCCCAAAGAATTTGGAAAATTCCAGTTAATATTCCAGCGGCAATAAGATATGAGACACCTAATCCAGGAGATTGTGATTCTCCATAAGCAACAAGTCCAGTCATCAAAAGAGCTGTTGAACCTGTAGCTGAAGTGATCATCCCCCTTCTTCCTCCAACAATTGCAATTGTTATAGACAAGCAAAATGCACCAAAAAGGCCAACTTTAGGATCCACACCAGCTATACCGGAAAAAGCAATTGCTTCTGGGATCATTGCAAAAGCAACAACTAATCCAGAGAGAATATTTGACTTTGGATCAGCTAACCAATTTGTAGATAAATATCTTGAGAAATTTGACATTGTAAGTTTTTTTATATTTAAGAAGTTACCTCATAAAGGAGGCAAAATACCTTGCGGGTCAAAAATATTCTTTAAAGTTTTTAATTGATTTATTCTATTGCCAAAAGCTAATTTAAGTTCTTCTTCATGAGAATTTAAATGATTGTGCAATTGGGCCAAGTGAATATTTGGATAGAACCTTTTTAGGTTACTCCACGATTCATTCATCCAGTTCAAAGCGACTTCTTTTTCTTGAAGATCATTTTTTTTCCATGATGCATATATCCATGGTTTCCAAGTGCTTTTTCGATGAACAAAAAAGCTTGAGCCATTATTTAACTTTTTAGTTTTGCAACCTAGTTGTTGTGAAGCAACATAACATGAATTATTAGGTTTTTTATCCATTATTTCATTCAAGCATTTTATAAAAATCGGGATATCATTTTTTAAATCTTCTCCAAGAAGACTTATAACCTCGGAATGGTTATTTGCATTTAGCTCATATAAACTCAATTCCTTTGGGAAGAAATTTATTTTGTTGAAGTTCTCATATAATCTTTTTTCTAAAGCAGGAAATTTTTCTAGAGGCTTTAAGTATTCTTCTGTTCTTTTATCTACTAAATTATTTTTAAGTTCAGCAAAAACATATAAGTAAATTTTTTGGGCATAAATCCATTGAAGGCTAATATTTTCTGGAAATTCTTCTGATAGTTGTATTATTTCTGAAAGTTCATTTAGATTTACAAATCCTTCAATAACCCTAATTGGATTAGATTGGATAGTCTTAAGTTCTATTTCGGTAATGATTGAGAAGAAGGGTGCTGCTCCTTTAATTGCCTCCCAAATCAACTGTTTTTCTAGATTTATCTGATTTCTTTTTAAAGATATAAATGTTCCATTACCCAAGAAACCTTTAATTGATTCAATATTATCAATAGCTAATCCGTAGGTTCTACTAAGTGGGCTTACTCCACCAGTAAGTATATAGCCTACTCCAGGAAGTTTAGAGAGTCCTATTGGAAAGCTTCGGTTGTATTTTTGTAAGTGATTTACTAGATCCCCCATTATTACTCCACCTCCAATTGTTACTAAATTGCTTTCTCTATTAAGGTGAATTTTGCTGTAATTTTTTCTTAGATCAAGAGTTGTAAAACCATTTTTTGCACAGCTAGAGGTTGTGCCTCCACTACATACACAAATGTGCTCGAATTTTTCCTTAGAATAATTTTCCTCATTAAATAAGGAACCATCTACGTCATAAATTAATTCCTTTAATTTTGCGTCCTTTGAATTTATATTTGGAATTTCAAGTAGGTTATTATTTTTTTTCACTACATAATATTGTTCTTTACTATTATGGTATAAGTAATAACTTGATTTTGGATAATTTAGATTCGAAGTTAAATAATCAATTCGCTATTCTTATCTGCGGACACGGGAGTAGAAATAAACTAGCTATTACTGAATTTCAAGAACTAACTAAGCTCATCCAAAAAAGATATCCAAACATTTTAGTTGAATATGGTTTCTTGGAATTTGCTAAACCTTCAATTATAGATGCTCTAGATAAGTTAAAAGATCATTCTATAAAAAAAGTAATTGCCATACCAGCAATGCTTTTCGCTGCTGGCCATGTGAAAAATGATATTCCTAGTTTGCTCATGAATTACTCAAATAAAACAGGTATTGAAATAATTTATGGAAGAGAATTAGGTATTAATAATTTAATGATAAGTGCATCTTGTGAAAGAGTAAAAGATGTATTTGAACAAAACAATACTCTCAAACCTGAAGAATCATTATTAGTTGTTGTTGGTAGAGGCTCTTCTGACCCAGATGCGAATTCCAATGTTTCCAAAATTACTAGAATGATCGTCGAGGGTATTGGTTTAGGGTGGGGGGAAACTGTTTTTTCTGGAGTAACTTTCCCTCTTGTTGAGCCTGGCTTGAAAAATGTTGTAAGACTTGGTTATAAAAATATAATTATTTTCCCTTATTTCCTTTTCTCAGGTGTGCTTGTCACAAGAATAAAAAGGCAAAGTGATTTAGTTGCGATTAACAATCCACATATTTCGTTTATACATGCAAAATATCTTTCATCACAATCTTATGTTGTCGATACTTTTGTTGAAAGGATTGAGGAGATTCTTAATAACGAGGGTAAGAATTTCATGAATTGTTCCACTTGCAAATATAGATCAAATTTATTTGGCTTTGAAAAAGAAGTTGGAATGGTACAAGAAAGTCATCATGACCATTTAGAGGGTCTTGGTATTAGCTGTGATTTATGTGATATCGAATGTAATGGTGCTTGTGAAATACAAAATCAAATCCCAACTCATAACCAAGAAAAATCAAATTTACTAGAAGATGAATACTTGGAACATGAACACTTGGAACATGAACATGCGGAGGCTCATCAACATGACCACCACCACCACCATAGTATTTATCCAAATTCAAAACACCCTTTGGGACCTGTCACTCTTCGCTTGCATGATGAAGATCAAATCTTAAGAAAATCCATTGAAAATAACTGAATCATCTGTCTCTTTCTCGACTAAGTCTTAATAGACTCAGTATATATAAGTATTCTTAATATAAAATCTTGAAAGTATTTTGAACTGAATTTTCCACAATTTATAGGTCGTTTTCCACGTCCAAATCCACATTAGATTAGAAATACCAGTATCTTTCACAAAAAACAGGACTTCAACATTATTGTTGACTTTTTTTTTAACCTTTGTCAATTTTATAATTTAAAAAGTATTTTTTAAAAAAATCTTTCTATAACATGAGTCTCATTTGATAATTTCAAAAGTTATCTGGTAAATTTTTTTTTGACATTTAGAAAAAAAAACATAATCATAGTTTTGTAGAAAACAATTTTATGGATCAAGTCAGCCAAACAAATTTATCCGACATGAATAAAAATGAATACTCTTCAAATAAAGTCTCTCTAGAAACAGAGCTTTCAGAAACTCTCTACAATACTATGAAGGATTTTGTATTAAGTAACCCAACTTGGGATCAATATAAGCTTATAAATTCAGCATTAGCTACTTTTCTAGTTCAAAATGGATGTACAGATAATTCTGTCTCAGAAATTTATTTAAATCAATTATTTACACCTTCTAAGTCTTTTTAATATTTAAACAGGCTCTTCTACTCAAAGCCATCATCGTGAGTGTGGGGCTTTGCCAAGATGATGTGGGCCAGCATGCTCCATCTAGTACAAGTACATTCTTGCATCTCCATAATCTATTAAATTTATCAACTACGCTATTTTCTTCATTAATCCCCATTGGTGCGCCCCCTACTTCATGAATGTAATATCCAGGAGGAGGAGGACTATCTGAAAATGCGATCAATTTTTTTGTAAAAAAACTCCCTACTGGGATATTCATTATTTCATTAATATTTTTTATTTCTCCATTTGCAGCTGTGATTGATTTTCGTATTGTATTTTCCATATGTTTAGCCATGTTTAACTCATTTTCGCTCCATTCGAATTCAATGTAGGGAATTGGGATACCCCATTCATCTGTTTTTCTTGAGAGAGAAACTGAGTTTTCTTCTCTAGGAAGGACTTCGCCATGGGCGATAAGAAAGCCAATGGATTTGTTTATGTCTTTTTGCAAAAATTTAGGTATCCCTAATCGATCAATTGCCCCCCAGATCCCATAACCTCTATGGAAATTTAGGTCGTCAATTTTTGGTAAATTTGAACCGAATGGAATAAAGAAGCTGCCTGCTCCTGAAAGATCGGGAGTATTATCTAATGTTTTTCCTGCGTTATTTGTTTTTGGGACTGAAAAAAATCTACAGATAGATATATGGTCCATAAGATATTTACCTAATTTCCCAGAATTATCTTTAAAACCTGAGGAATTTGATTTATATTCTGAGTTCAGTAGTATTCTGAGTGTTGAAATTGTTGATGCGCAAAGAAGAATTAAATCACAATTCAATACCTCTTTGTGTCCATTTTCTAAGTTTACAATCGTTAGTTTTGTTGCAAGCTCTGTAATCTTGTTAATCTCAAAAGATTCCACTAGGTGATTTGAAATTATTTGAACATTCCCAGTATCTAAGGCTTTTTTGAAAGTACTTCCTATACTAGAAGATCTCGGCCAATTTTTATCTTTTACTGATGAATTTCGGTCAAATCCCCTTGATTGCATAAATGGATAGTTTAATTTTGATTTAACTTTGCTGCCAAAAATATTTTCGTTTTCTGTAAGAGGTATTTCACCACTATATTTACCGTTTGGAACTTCTTTAATGTCATCTTTTCGTCCATATATGCCACACAAATTTTCAATGAAATCATAGTGAGGGGATATTTCATCGTATGAAATAGGCCAGTTTGGTCCGAATCCGTCTTTTTTAGCCGGTTGAAAATCTTCTGAGGAAAGTCTTAATGTTATGCCTCCCCACGTTAATGATCTCCCACCAAATTGTTTGCCTTGGGTCCAAAGAAATGGCTTTTTTGGGGGAAAGTCATAAGGATGCTTCAATTCATTTGAATATAAGTCAGGATTATTTTTCCAATAACCAGGATGTTGGCATTGGTTTGTATGTTTTTTTGTTAAAACTCCTGATAATCTTTTTAATGTACTTTTAGGCTCATTATTAGTAGCTTCATGCCTCTTAACTTGAGGCCCTGCTTCTATAACTAAAACTTTTATCCCCTGCTCTGCCAATGTAAGTGCTGCTATTCCTCCAGTAGCTCCAGAACCAACAACAATTGCATCATAAGGACTTATATCCAAAACCTAGTTCGTGATTTGTTATTTCAATAAATATAGCATTCAGTAAATAATAAATTTTTAGATTTCAGCTTAAGAAGTTAGAATTTATTGAAATATTACTCAAAAAATGAGATTTATAATTTTAACTGTTTTAATGATTGTTTTAACTCTCCCTTCTAGAAGCTACGCTGCATTAGATTATGGTAAACAATCCTTAATAGGAGCTGATTTTTCTGGATCTGATTTAAAAGGGGCAACGTTCTATTTAACTGATTTACAAGATGCAAATTTATCAGATTGTGAACTCCAAAATGCTACTCTTTATGGAGCAAAATTGAAAGATACTAATTTAAGTAACTCCAATTTAAGAGAAGTAACTTTAGACTCGGCTATTTTAGATGGAACAGATTTATCAAATACTAACTTAGAGGATTCATTCGCTTATAGTACACAGTTTGAAAATGTAAAAATACAAGGCGCAGACTTCACAAATGTTTTTTTACCAAAAGATATTATTAGGAAATTTTGTGAAAGTGCCACTGGAACTAATCCAATCACAAAAAGAGATACCAGAGACACTTTAGAGTGCGATTACAGTTGAATTTATGCACATACAAGTTCTTTTTTAATTTTTCTTTGCTTGTAAAGTGATCTTCCAACAGGCCAACCTAAAGTTGATAAATGTCTAATTAAAGAACTTGAGTATTTGAAATAAAAATCATCTGAATATTTGATGCCAAGTTCTTTTAGAGTGGTTATTAATAAACAAAGATCTTTCTTTTTGCCTTTTTTCATATCCAATAATATCAATGCTTTACTTGATAATTTTTTTTCTAGAACCTTATCATTTTCAGCAAAACCAACTTTAAGTGAATTAAATTCATCAGAATAAAGAGTATAAATTATTCCATCTTTGTATTTATCTACAAAAGTATCTACATTAAATCTTGATGATATTAATGTTTTGTATCCTTTTATGATTTTTCTGTTATTCATAATTATTTGATTTCATCCTGAGCTAATTCGTATTTCTCCAATAGATTGTTTACTTCTGCGAGTGCAATCCTCTTTTGACAGGCCGAGTCATATCTATTTACTGCTACTGAAGGTATTGAACCTTTGCTTTTCATTTCTCTTATACCAGTTTCTAAACATTGAAAAGCAACACTTGATAGATCTCTTCCTTCTGCTGCGGCCCAAACTTTCAAAAGATAAGTTAGGTTTGATGGTACTGAGATCTGTACTTTGTTTGAATTTGAAGTATTTAATGCAATATCATCGAGACTAATTTCTTTAGAGGAAATAGTTTCTTTAACCTTTTTCTTCAAAAATTTTACTTGGCTTATAGCGTCCTCTTTATTCTTTATTTTCTGCTCTATTTCAAATAACTCTTCTTCAGAATTAATTAAAGCTTCTAATGCCCATTTAGCATCATCTTTCGCAACAGCGGTTCTATCAAGCCATTCATCTCTTATTTTTGACCAATTACTAGGCATAAGCTTTATGCGATAATTCTATAATATATAAATCTAAATAGATTGTCTATATATTCTAAATAGATTTAATATAGATTAACTAATTTTATAATTTTATCTTTAATAATTCCTCATCTTAGAAATAATCTTTTAAAACAATTGAAACTGCAGAATCTATCCAATATGATCTTAAAGTCGTTTTTTCTTTAATTAATAACGATATATTAGATAATTCAATCTTTTTTTAAATTTTAGTTATTTGTTTATTTAACTAGAGACTTCTGAACTTTTAATCTCTTTCAATAAGTTCAATTTTATAACCATCAGGATCCTCAACAAAAGCCAAGACAGTAGTACTGTTTTTCATTGTTTTAGGTTTGGTTGTTATTTTACAACCATTATTTTCTAATCCTTGGCAAATTAGATGAATATCTTTTACTCCAATAGCTATATGACCATATTTATCACCAAGCTCATAGTCTTCAGACTTTTTGTCCCAGTTATAAGTTAATTCAATTACTGTGTTTTCTCTTTCTGAGCCATAACCAACAAATGCCAAAGTGAATTTTCCATGAGGGTAATCCTTTTTTCTTAATAAATTCATTCCTAATCTATTGACGTAGAAATCAATGGATTTATCTAAATCTCCAACCCTCAACATTGTATGTAGGATACGCATTTTGAATTATGAACCTTAATCAATTATCTAATATTTAATAACCATCTGCCAAAGTTGATTTTTTTGAAGCTAAGTCATTTATTAAGTTCAGAAAAATTAGGCTAAAATATGAATACAAAATTTAAATAATATATTGAATCAGATATTCCAGAGACTCTCATCAGTATTTTTGTATACTTTGCCATTAAAGGCATCAATACCTTTTGGATATTATTTGTTCTATAAATATTCATTTTTAAAAATACTATTATTTCTAACTTTCCCGATAGCAATAATTGAAAAATCTTTGCCTTTTGGTAGTTTTTTATTATTTATAATTTTGTTTGCTGGATTAGTAAGAAATCCAAATGTTCCCTATTTCATTAGATATAACGCATGCCAAGCATTACTTATTGATATTGCTTTGATAATAATTTCATATCTCTTTAGAATATTTCCCATAGGTGAATTAGGCTCAATAATTTTTATATTTACACTATGTATTTTTATTTATTCGATTTCTCAATGCATTTATGGAGTTGAACCTGAAATTCCCTTAATTAGTAAATCAGTAAGAATGCAAATTTAAAAGGATTTATAGATTTACTGACTTTCTTCAGCACTCATTCAGAATAGATTCCCATCTTTGTTGACTTGCCTTTATCGCTTGCATTGGTGGATTAGCTCCCTCTACTTCAAAAGCCTTAATTAATGATTTATTAGCTAATAGGCCTAATCTTGCTGCCTCTCTTTGCTTAGAGCATACTTTTTTTCTTGACCCCTCTTTCAGACTATTTTCGATTTCTTTAAGAATCTGGCTAGCTTCATTCGATTTAGAATAAAAATCATTCATGTAAACATCAAGTGCCGTATCGGCAAAGATTTCAACTGGAGAGATTATTGTGACTAAGCACACTATAAAACTTACAAATACAAATATTTTCATAAGAATCTTAAGTAAATTTTTTAACCGATCTCTTCAATACTAAATAAAAAGTAAGAACGCTAATTGTTCCAGATGGTCCTATTAAAACATGCCAAAATTGATCGCCACTAATTGAGAGCCTTGTTCCAAAGAAAGTCGTAAAAAAAATACCAAATATTGGGTAAAGGATAAAAAGCCAATCTTTAAAAACTCTTTGCCAATTTATAATTAGAAGGATACTTATTATTACTTGAAAAAGCAGAGCAATAGTTTTATCAAATAAAAAATATGAGATTATTGAACATAAAGAAATGCAAAAATTAGTTTTTTGAATAAATTTATTTTTTATAACTGATATTGATAAACATGTTAGACCTAAAGATAGGAAAGAATAAAATAACCAATTAAATAAAGAGGAATGATCTACATAAATCCAAGATGTTTGGGTATGATCTACCATTTCAGAAATCGATGCTAATCCTAAAAAAATAAAGCCGAAAGGTATAAATTCGTTCTTGCGAATGTGTTTAAATTTTTTGATCGATCTAATTCCTAATAATATTGGGATTATTGCCGCCTGAAGATGGGCTAATAATAAAATTGAAAAAAACAAAATAAATTCTCAAACTGAATTTTTCTGAAATTTAAAGACAAAAAACATGTTTAGTTATCTTAGGAGAGATAGATACCATTGCCCGATTACTACAATCAATATTGTAAGGACAAAAGGGAAAGCAGGATATCTTGTTTGAAAATTAGCAGGTGGCCAAGGAGACCAAGATATTAATCTACCTTGAGGTTCATTCGAAATGAATTTTTTTTTGGGTTTTTGGGATATTAAATTATCTGTAGCGAA